>BDTQ01000032.1 GCA_002898135.1 bacterium BMS3Bbin07 | reverse complement strand
GGATGCAGGGTATGAGGTGATTACCCACAATCACTGTATCGGCTCTACCAGTGCAGTGATGAAACTCAAGCCCGACCTCGTCCTGCTCGATATTAATATGCCGGCACTGTCAGGTGACAGACTCTCAATGTTGTTTCGTACAAACGGCAGTACCAGGGATGTGCCGGTTGTGTTTTACTCATCAAACGATGAAGACAGCCTGAGGAAGTCGGCTTCGAAATGCGGGGTTGCAGGGTATATATGCAAGGGTGACGTCTTTGAACTGAGGAGGAAGGTCGGGTTTTATCTCGATACGGCATGCCGGAAGACGTGAATTTAAAGTGCAAATCCGTTGACCTGAGGTAAATGGTTGTTGGAAGCGATATGACAGACTCTTCACTCATTCTCGATGGACATCGTGTCCATCTCCGAGGTAATTTCGCAATTCCCCATCCAGGTGAATTTACTGCGAAATTAAAACCGTTCAGAGTCTATCATATCACTTCCTTCCTTCGGTCAAGGTTTTTTATTTCCGGATCCGATAAAAGTTAACATTTCTTTAATACCCCTGTAACATGCAACTGCTATCTTAGAGTCATGGTATGAGCTCCAAAGCTTGGGAAGGCGAAGAAAGGACCTGTTTTTTCCGGAAGCGCGCTGTTTGATAAAAACACTGCTTTTTATGGAGGAGGGAAAGATTAATGAAATGCCCGTTTCTTAGAGACTGGATAGTATCATCCTGCAGGGCTGGAGATACCCCTTATATGCCGAGCCGTTTTCAACTTCAGGAGTATTGTAAAAACAAGGACCACAGAAAATGTCCTTTCTATTCTGATATGCAGGGTCAGGTGCCGAGTTTGCAGGGTGCAGATTTGGCGTTGGGTTGATGAGAAATGATTAATAATTGCATGCATGCATGAAAAAAAATCAGGCCTTTTCGTGGCTACAGTAAACGGAGAGATTATACAATGAAACAGCTCTATAGATCAGACCTGCATGTACATTCAAACTTTTCCAACAAATCCTCCATCTGGGCAATGAGAAAGCTTAATTGTCCGGAGAG
Organism: bacterium BMS3Bbin07; assembly: GCA_002898135.1. Taxonomy (GTDB): domain Bacteria; phylum Nitrospirota; class Thermodesulfovibrionia; order Thermodesulfovibrionales; family JdFR-85; genus BMS3Bbin07. The sequence continues at coordinate 1,490 of BDTQ01000032.1, read as the reverse complement.
TTTTACCTCTCCCCGTTTTATTTACAATACAGCCAGAAAGATGAGCATGGACTATGTAACGATAACAGACCATAACACAATAGCCGGTGCACTGGAGATTGCCCACATGCCCGGTGTCTTTATAAGTGCTGAGGTTACAGCATACTTTCCGGAAAACGGATGCAAGATTCACGTTATCGTCCTGGACGTATCCGAGAGCAGTTTCAGGGAGCTTATGACCCTGGGGAAAAATGTTTACGAACTTGTAGCATATCTTCAGAGGGAGGGTATTGTCCATTTTGTCTCTCATCCCCTTTACGACATGAATGAAAAGCTGACTGTGGATGTCATTGAGAAGATGCTACTGATGTTTGATGTCTTTGAGGTGAAGAATGGTGCGAGGGCGGAGCAATTTAATTCGTTGATAAGCAGCGTTGTATCTTCACTCGACCCTGATAGTTATGAAAGACTGCCGGACCGGCATGATATATCTCCGTGCAGTGTGACTTCCTGGCATAAGGCAACGGTCGGGGGTTCTGATGACCATAGCGGATTTTTTATTGCGAGGGCATATACGGTTACCCGGAAAGGCAGGACTCTGGGTGATTTTCTGGCCTCGATAAGAGAGAATATCCCGGAGATGTATGACTCTTATGATGACAGGAGTTTTGAAGAGATACTTGACCGGGAGGCAAAGAGACTTGTTAATGATATGAGCTTTCTGAATAGCATCAACAGTGAGGACAGAAACAGGAGGATATTCAGGGTAACGAGTTATCTTGCAAGCAGGATGATATATGTCTATACAAATCAGAGAGATGGATTTATCAGATAAGGATTGCAGGCCTGTTTGCAGAAAGTGCGACTGGGAGTGTTTCAGGGACCCCTCTGAACTTTTTGGTCCCTTCCGGGACCTCACCTCATCCCCCCTCGGTTTCTTTAAGCGCATGGTAACGGACCGTGCATATATGAAACTATGGATTCAGGACATTCAGTACTACAGGGCCTGTGACTTTTTCAACGGCCGGACGTTGCCTGATTTAAAGAAGCTTTCAAAATGGAACAGTGCCTGAGCCTGTTTGTTTTGCCAATGAGCGTAAATCTTTCTTCTGGCTTAAGCTTCAAAGCCTGCTCCAGGATTTGTTTCGTACTCATACCGGTTCACCTCTCTTTTCTGAAACATCACAAGTTATTAACTGGTTTTTTGATAACAAAGGCAAGTTTCAGAAAATTATAGTTTCGGCTTAAAATATGCTGTAAAAAAGTGCTTAACTTTCCAGCAGACGTTATTTCAGTCCTTTTGTTGTCATCTACAAATGGATGATTCCTGGCCGGTTCAATAATAATGCGGGAATGTTCCTCGTCCAGCTTTACATCAACTTCAGACCCTCGAGAAAGGCGTAGTTTCTCAAGAAGTTCATTAGGGATTGAGCCCCCCCTGGCTGTTCCCTGTTTTGCATAGGAGGATGTCCCCGAAGTTTTAATCCCTATGAGTTTCTATCTCCGCTGTA
>BDTQ01000031.1 GCA_002898135.1 bacterium BMS3Bbin07 | reverse complement strand
ACATGTCTGGATGGATATAGAGAATGCAGGACGTATGGTTATTGCTATAATGGAGGGAATGGTCCGTGCCGATCCTTCCCATGCCGGTGTCTACCGCAGAAATGCAGATATTTATATTGATCGGTTATCAGCTCTGGATAAAAAAATACGGAAAGCCCTCTCCCCGCTTTCAGGTGAGGCAGTAGTAACCGCAGTTCCGGCTTTCACATATTTTCTTAAACGCTACGGGATTGAGGAGGCAGCAACCATAATCAGTGTGCCGGGCAAAGAACCATCCGCACGTCATCTTCGAAGGGTTATAACCCTGATGCGTAAGAGAGGAATCAGGATAATCCTTACGGTGCCACAGTTTCCGCCAGGGATCCCGCATCTGGTAGCTGAAGAGACGGGGGCTACAGTAGTAGTGGCTACCCAGCTTCCGGGTTCCCTGCCAGGAACCGACACCTATATTGAAATGCTGCAAGTTGACGCTGAAAGAATTGTACAGGCCGCTGGAAAGGGAGAGCAGAAGGAGTGAAAAGCAGCCGGCAAATTGATGGAAAGGGAGATGAAAACCTGAACCCGCCTTTATTAAAAGGGGGGGCAGAGGAGCGCATTGTCTTTGACAACGTAACCCTGGGGTACATAGAAAAACCCGTTCTGAGCGATATTAATCTGGATATATTCAGGGGTGAGTCCATAGGCATAATCGGCCCGAATGGTTGCGGCAAAACCACGCTTTTAAAATCACTGGTCGGGTTGATAAGACCTGTCAGGGGGCGTATCACTGTCTTTGGAGAGCCGGTGATGTCGGCCCGCAGACAGATAGGATACGTCCCCCAAAGAGAGACTCTGGACATATCCTACCCAGCCACGGTCCTTGATATGGTCATCATGGGCAGGTATGCCAGGATAGGGCTCTTCAGGCGTCCTAAAAGCCTGGACCGTAAACGGGCAGAGCAGGCCATAGCTGATGTGGGGCTGACAGGGCATATGCATGTCCCCATAGCCCACCTCTCAGGCGGGCAACGCCAACGCGTTCTGATTGCACGGGCACTGTCTGCCGACCCTGAGGTCCTGCTCCTTGACGAGCCCACGGCTGCTGTTGATGTTAGAGCCCAGAGAGAGATTGTGGCACTGTTGAAGACCCTTCAGAAAGAGAGGGGGCTGACTATTTTATTGGTTACTCATGATGTAAATCTCATATATCCCATGGTGGACCGGATACTCTACATGGCGAACGGCCAGGTATTTATTGGTACCCCTCAGGAGATGCTGACCCAGGAAAAGCTCCAGCGCATCTATAACGCCAATGTAATTATAACCGAAGCAGCGGGCCGGATATTCGTTATTGTAGGTGATGTTCACCATGGATAATACCTTCTCTCAAGTGATATCCGATTTCTTTGCCTTTGCATTTATGCAGCGGGCACTCATGGCTGCCGTCCTGATCGGAATCCTCTGCTCTGTAATAGGTGTATTCGTAGTGGTAAAAGGGTTCTCTTTTATTGGTGCCGGCATCGCCCATGCATCCTTTGCCGGGGTAACACTCGGTTTTCTGCTCGGAATCCATCCATTGTTCCTCGCCCTCCTCTTCAGTCTCTTAATGGTATTTTTTGTAGGCTGGGCAACACACCGCGGTGAGCTGAAGCTCGACATATCCGTGGGCATCTTCTTTGCCTTTACCATGGCCCTGGCTATACTCTTTATAGGCCTGATGAAGCAATACCAGGCCGGTGTTTACGGCTACCTGTTCGGAGACATCCTCTCCGTCACCCCTTCCGACCTCTGGCTGATAACGGGAATCTCCGTTTTCGTCCTGACAGTCGTGGGATTGCTTTACAAGGAGTTGCAGTTTATCACTTTTGATCAGGAGATGGCAGAGGCCAGCGGACTGCCGGTTACGTTTCTGTACTACATGTTGTTGGTACTTATTGCCATGACTGTGGTGGTCTCACTGAAGGCCGTCGGGGTTATACTTGTGTTTGCATTGATTGTTACTCCGGCAGCAGCAGCCTATCAGCTTGTTCACAGATTGACGCCCATGATCTTTATCTCTGCTGCAATCGGCACAGGGGGGTCCATCGTTGGTCTGATCCTGTCCTATATCTGGGATGTGCCGTCCGGAGCCACCATTGTCTCCTTACTGACCCTGATCTTTTTTATCTCCCTGTGGTTGTCGCCAAAGAGAAGACATTGCAGGTGTCAGGAGTGAATGCGGAATTTATCAAGGAGAGGAAGTTCCGTATCTGCCTGCCCTGAAATACTTCCTTAACTCCTCTGCTGCAAAAAGCATGACTGCAAAAGGTATCAGGATGAGCCACATCTTCAGCGGGAGGGGGCGAGTCGAAAATATCCTGTTTCCCAATGGATGATAAACAATAAAGAGCTGAAACAGGAGTTCAAATGCTATACCGGCAAATATCAATTTATTTGAGAAAAAACCGATGCTGAAGACCGACTCTCTGAAAGAACGGCAAGCAAAGACATTGGCAACCTGGGTAACTACTATGGCTGTAAGGCATACAGTTGTTGCCTGCATGTAGAGGGGAT
>BDTQ01000030.1 GCA_002898135.1 bacterium BMS3Bbin07 | reverse complement strand
CTTAAAGTATTCTTTTCCCTTGTAATTAATAGTGGTTGCCTCGGTACTGAACCCGGCTTTTTTCATCTCAAGAGACCATGAGAGTTCTCCATCATCTTCGGGTTCCGAGCCCATGATATCATTCATAACATGGTCGCCGGCAACATACATGAAAGGAATGAACTTCACTGTTTTTGATTTGCAGGCCTTTGCCTTTGCAAGGGCTGATTCCCTGGATGTTATTCCTTCAACGCTTCCCAGAAATGTATTGTCGTACTTCAGGGACAGCACCCTCTCAAGGCCGAGATAGGTGATGTTACTGCCAACAGCCGTCTCTCCTGTCCCATGGGAGGCAAGAACATTACAGCCTTCCCCGGATTTCAGCAGGTCCGGCTTTAATATCTCTGCAACTTCCTCCAGGTCCCACCAGTACTGAAGCAGGGGCTCTCCTGTCTTGATCCTCAGGTTGAAGTCCTTAAAAACCTCTCTCAGCCCTTCAACCATACCAAGCACACTTTCATACTCTATTCCAGGGAAGATATGCAGGGGCTGAACCACTATTTTTCTGTATCCCTCATCTTCAAGGTTTGATACTACCTGTGCAAGGCTGAGGTATCTCTTTTTAATCCCGGCCTTTTCGAACTTCTTGTTGGCCCTCTCGCGGACTATCTCGGAGGTGAATGCCCAGCGAATCTCGTAGTTTCTGTATTTTGCCGGCAGCTCCTTTTTCAGCTGTTCATCAAAAAAATCATAGGTTGCCTGTGCCCTTGTTGTAGTGCCAAAGGCGGCAATGACTATTGCCGGATCTTTCTTCAGCGTCATGGTCTTAAGCATGGCGAAGACATTGCCGGTAAAGGCAAAAAGCATAAATATTGTCACTGATGCTACGGTAAGCACTGTATATCGGGTACTCATTATTAAACCTCCATTCTGGATCTGTTTGAATTTTAAAAGTTAACGCCCATTCTTGCATAAATCTCGTCATTGGCCTCTTCCATATCCTCCGGGCTGTCAACTCTCAACCCGGTATGTCTGTACTCAACAGACAGAAAGGCATTCAGTCCTGATGCCTCATCATTGTAAAAACTATACCTTGCTCCTGCACTGTAACGGTCTTTAACGCTCCATGCATTCAGACTGTCTGCAAATCCGTCATCATCAAAATACTCATACCTCAGTGAAACCTCCAGGGGTTCCGAGATGATATGAGCCCTTCTCTCCTCAAACAATCCACCGCCTATTACCTCTCTCTTCCTCAATACAAACTCGTAGGCAGCTGCCAGAGACAGCACACCCTCCTTAAACTCCCTGTCGGTTCCGGTATATCTCTCCCTCTTTACTGCCTTCATGTACTCCCCGTCCATCCTCAGGTTTTCAAGGAAGGGCAATACAAGGTTGAACCCCAGGTTCAGTGTTTCGTTCCTTCTTTCCGCTCCGGGTTCCGAGAGATACCCTGCAAAGAGTGTCAGCACTTCTTCAACCGGTTCTGCAGAAACCGATACAATAAATGAACCGACATCGTCTGAGGCATCGGTCCTGCTTACAGCCTCTGTATCAAACAGACCTGATTCAAAGAGATGATTCATCTGTTCTTCCCCCTTGTAGACAGTCAGGGAGAGATCAGAACCTGCCGGGCCTGCATATCCGGCGGTTATGCCTGCTCTCTTTGTCTCGTATCCGTCCTGGGTCATCGGGTCTGTGATAAGGTGGCTCTCAAACAGCCCAAAAGGCTGTGTCCTTTTACCTGCAACAATATAAAAGGGAACTTCTTCCTTCCGGAGTGTAATGACAGCCTCATCAACTGTCAGCATCTCGTCTCCGGCGTTAACATCATCGCCTATCCACTCTGAATTAAAGACAGCAGAGGCAATGATCCAATCCGTCAGTCTTACCCCTATCCCGAGCTCTATTGTCCTCAGATAGAGGTCTGATGTGGAATCACTATCCAGTGCTGTTACTTCCCTGTGCTTCATCCAGCGATACTCAGCCTCTACGGCTCCTTCAATCACAACCCTGCCGGACATTTCAGTCCCTGCAGAAGCGTCAGCCGCTGCCTCCTGTTCTTTCATTCCCTCCGCTCTTCCGGCAGTAAGCTCCTCATACTCCTGTTCGGTGATAAGCCCCCTCTTCAGCAACAGGTTTAAAAGTGCCTCTGCCTCACCTGCATAGGCAGGAGAAGAGGCAATGAGTAATGTGAGCAAACCGAGTGTGCAGATCAATATACAACAGACTGAGAGGGACCTGTTTTGCATACTTTCCTCCATAGATTTACAGGACTGTCCATCACTAACCCTGAATTAAAGTAAAGAGCTGACAGTTTGACTATGGGGGATCAAGGGGAAAGACACCTAAAGCGGATAAAACCATCTTCATATGCTCACCTCCCGCGAGGTATTTGCAGATGGACAGGTGTTCCGGCTCAGGGCAATGAGACAGTTAGCTGCGCATTCGGGTTGCGAGTTGCGCGTTAAACCGACTCTCTTTCCTACTTACCCGCCTTCCCGGGAAACCATTTGAACAGTCTGAACCGTTCAATCTGTTATCC
>BDTQ01000029.1 GCA_002898135.1 bacterium BMS3Bbin07 | reverse complement strand
GATTGACGATTGAGAACAAATCAGGTAATTGTAGTAGTGGCGAGGTTACCTCGCCTTCTGTTTGATTGACGATTGATGATTGACGATTGACGATATCCTGAAACTATTTATTGATCTTAATCTGCGGAAATCTGCGAAATCTGCGGATATGATTTTCTAATAAAGGAGAACCCTCATGTGCCTTGCCGTTCCCTCAAAAATAATCAGGATCAACGACCTTATGGCCACTATTGATGTTATGGGTGCAAGGCGTGAGATAAGCCTTATGATATTGCCTGCAGAGGTGAAGGTGGGAGACTATGTCCTGGTCCATGCAGGGTTTGCAATCCAGAAGGTTCAGGAGGATGTGGCCCTTGATTCACTGGGCCTCATCAACGAGGTAGTCCGGCAAATGGAAGAGGAGACTTAAAATTCCTCTACCGTATGAATCAGTGCCTCTGCCACCCGGGCCATAAAATCCGGTGAAAGGGTTTCAGAGGTATCAGACGGCGTATGGTAGTTGGGGTTGCGGAACATCGCAGTGTCTGTTATCATTACAGCCGGATATCCGGCATCCCAGAACGGTGCATGATCACTGAACCGGGTCTCGGGAAGCAGAAACCCCCTTGCAGGCGCCCTGTATGTTATGACCTTGAGTTCAGGCACATGCCGTTCGGCTGACTCCTTAAATCCCTTCATAATCCTGTCGGCCTTTTTATTCCCCACAACAGCGATAAAGTCACCCACATGCGGTGCCCTTACAAGGGGCGGCAGTAACTGGCTTTCAGGTTCATGACTGATATATCCAACTGATTCGAGGATCAGGACAGCCCTGTAACTCTGCCCCATGGACTTCATCCTGTTTACAAAGTGTTTGCTCCCTATAAGGAAATGAAGGGTATGCGGCTGTGGTTCCTCAAGGGTAAAGGCCACAAACTTTACACCCCTTCGCGGCCCCAGACTCCTTGCAACCTCAAGCATGACAGCCACACCGGATGCATTGTCATCAGCTCCGGGACTCTTTACCACTGCATCATAGTGGGCGCCTATCAGCACCCACTCCTCCTTGCTCTCCATACCAAAAGGCGTTGCTACGATATTGCAGTACGACCTTCCATTAAAAACAAGCTCATCGCGCTGGACCGTAAAGCCTGCTGATGCGAATTCCTTCTCAATATATTCCGCCCTCTCCTGAAGGGCATCATAATGATAGCACCCGTCCCTCAGGCCTTCCACTGCCCTGACTGTTTCTAAAATTCTATTCTTCATTCACTCACAATCGCAATGACAATTACTGCTTTTTTATGAAACAGTCATCTATCTTAGCCGGCAGGCTCCAGGAGTTCCAGTATAGCCGAACTGCCTGCTGACAGAAAACAAATATCGTCTTAAAAAGAAAAAGGGCTGGAGAGATAAACCCTGCCAGCCCTTTTTTCACGATACCGTGTTTTCTAAACTATCTCCACAAGTTTGATCTCAAAGATAAGATCTTTTCCGGCAAGTGGGTGGTTTGCGTCAAGTGTTATGGAGTTTTCGTCCATCTCGGTGATGGTGACATTGGTAACCGTTCCTTCAGGTGTGCGTATCTGAAGTTCCATACCTACATCAGGCTCGATATTGGGCGGCACCTGTGACCTTTCAACAGCAACCAGCAGTTCATCCCTGTATGGACCATAGGCTTGATCCGTTGGGATATTAACGGTCTTTGAATCACCCACATCCATCCCGACAACGGCATCTTCAAAACCGGGGATTACCATCCCCTGCCCCAGGGTAAACTCAAAAGGTTCCCTCTCCAGAGAGGAATCAAAGACCGTACCATCGTCTAAAAACCCGCTATAGTGAACCCTTACAGTATCTCCTGCCTTTACCTGAACCATTTTTTTCTCCTTTCCTGAATCATACAGTAATTTGATTTATTCACAGTTACTTAAGAGTAGCATAAATTAAGGCTCCTGTACAACTAAAATATAAATCCGGGGGGATGAGTTCTGCCGGATGTGGCTGTTTTATCTTAAATCAGTAGTGTCCGGTAAAGGGTTATTTTTTCGTTTCACTTTATTGCCGCAAAGCCTGTCCCCAACTGCGATCGGGAAGCAGGAGTCTTGAAAGGACAAGGATTAGAAGGATTATACTGAATTCCTGCTTTCCAGGCTATGTCACAGTTGTCATCCTGAACTTGTTTCAGGATATATAATAATAAAAAGTAACGTGTTGAAAAAAGGAAGGCGAGGTAACCTCGCCACTACTGTTATAATTGATTATGAGATTCTGAAATAAATTCAGAATGACATCATATATCAGAATGACTCATATATGTGTTTGCGTGATTGTAACGCAGTCTGTTTGCAGGAACTACTTAGAGTCTGTGTATAAAGTGCAGTCATTTGTCATTCCCGCAAGTGGAGCGAGTCGGGAATCCTTATTATAGAACGATTCCCCGAACGCTTTCGGGAAATGACAGAAAAACACAACTGTTCGACTTTATACACAGACTCTACTTAGTGTGCTGCCCCGTACGTTCTCAAGCTAAATCC
>BDTQ01000028.1 GCA_002898135.1 bacterium BMS3Bbin07 | reverse complement strand
TGAGGCGGAATTTGAAAATATAGATACTGTGGCATCAGACCTTTTTTTATTGCCCGACAGTTCAAAAGGTGATATACTATCAAATAGCTGTTCTCACCGTGGAGGGAAGCATAGAAACTCAGTCATAAGTCATCTATATGATGAGGGGCGGTCTTTATGGATTATACGATCAGGATAGGGGGAGAGGCAGGTCAGGGGCTTCAGACAATAGGCGGAGTGCTTGCAAAGGTCTTCTCGCGCTCAGGATTCCATGTCTTTACTCATCAGGACTATATGTCCCGCATACGGGGAGGGCATAATTTCTACCAGATACGCTTCTCTGACAAAGAGGTCATGTCTTCGAGGGAAAAGGTCGATATCCTTATCGCCCTTGACCTCAACACTATAGAGACCCACAAAGCAGCCCTCAGTGAAAAAGGAATAATTATTTATGATGGCGCCTTTATAAAAAAGGGCTTTGATTCCCCGGAATTTTCAAATATACCCTTTGAGGCGATCGCTGTCGAGGCCGGGGGTAACAGGATCATGGCAAACACAGTGGCAACCGGTGCAGTGCTGGGAATGCTCGGTATGGACCTGACCATCTTTGAAGATATTATCCGGGAAAGGTTCAGGAAAAAGGGAGAAGAGATTACCGGGAAAAACATTACCTCGGCAAGGGCGGGATTCGACCATGCTGTAAAAACTTGCACCAGGTGTGACTTCGCAGTTCCAAAACCGGGGGAACCCCCCCTTATGCTCATTAACGGCAACGAGGCAACAGGCCTTGGCGTACTTATGAGTGGATGCAGGTTCTACTCGGCATATCCCATGACCCCGTCAACGGGCATTATGGTCTTCCTTGCCTCAAAGGCCGAAAAATACGGGATAGTCGTAGAGCAGGCAGAGGACGAGATATCTGCAATCAATATGGCTTTGGGCGCTTCTTTTGCCGGCACAAGGGCAATGACCGGCAGTTCAGGTGGTGGGTTTGCCTTGATGGTTGAAGGCCTCTCCCTTGCTGCAATGACGGAGACTCCGATTGTAATCGCAGAGGTGCAGAGGCCGGGACCGGCAACCGGCCTGCCCACAAGGACCGAGCAGGCTGACCTCCTCTTTGTCCTCCACGCAGGGCATGGCGAGTTTGCAAGGGTTGTCCTTGCCCCAGGTACCCCGGAGCAGGCTTTTTACCTCACGAATAAGGCCTTTGACCTGGCTGAGAAGTATCAGATACCCGTGTTTATCCTTTCAGACCAGTATCTTGCCGATACCGAATGGACTCTCAATGGGTTTGATACCGGCAGATTAAGGCATAATGACTACAGGTTGAGGAACGAAACACTTGAAGGCATCTCTGTTTATAAGCGCCATAGACTGACGGAGACCGGGATATCCCCGATGGCTGTCCCTGGAGAGTCAGGACACATAATAGTGACAGACAGTGATGAGCACGATGAAGAGGGGCATATGATAGAAGATGCTGAAACAAGGATAAAGATGACGCAAAAGAGGCTGTTGAAGAAGCTGCCCCTGATCAGGCAGGAGATGGAGCCACCGTTTCTGTACGGCAGCGACCGTCCGGATATAGTGGTTGTTGGTTGGGGCTCAACCTATGGGGTGATGAAAGAGGCGGTTGACGTGCTTTCAAGGGATTATTCAATTGCAATGCTTCATTTCAGCGAACTCCACCCGTTTCCCTCACTTGAAAGATTTGATTACCTGAGCATCCTGGGCAATGCAAAGCTCACCCTGTGTATAGAGAACAATGCCACCGGACAGTTTTCACGCCTTATGCGGGCGGAGACAGGATACAGATTCAATGCAGGGATTAACAAATACGACGGCAGGCCTTTTACACTGGAAGGCCTTTCAGGAGAACTATATGCCCACATTGGAAAGTTATGAGGGACAGACACCTGCGTGGTGTCCTGGATGCGGGAATTTCCCTATTTTAAACACCCTCAAGGAAGCCCTTGTAGAGCTTGAGATCGAGCCGCACCAGCTTACGGTTGTATCCGGGATTGGGCAGGCTGCCAAGCTCCCCCACTACATGAAGTGCAATACCTTCAACGGCCTTCACGGAAGGACCCTGCCTGTTGCAACAGGGATAAGGCTTGCAAACCATGAGATGCCTGTTATTGCCGTTGCAGGAGACGGTGACTGCTATGGGGAAGGGGGCAACCACCTGTTGCACGCTGTCAGGAGAAACATAAACGTAAAGCTCTTTGTTCATGATAATCAGGTATATGGCCTGACAAAGGGGCAGGCATCGCCAACAACCATGGAAGGGGTGGTCACAAAGACCCAGCCCTTTGGCAGCCTTTCAGAGGCATTGAATCCTGTGGCAATGGCCGTTGCCCTTGACTGCAGCCTTGTGGCAAGGGGATTTGCAGGTGATACGGAATTTCTCAAGGGGCTTATGAAAGAGGCCCTTAATCAGAAAGGGTTTGCCCTGCTTGATATACTTCAGCCATGTGTGACCTTCAATAAGTTCAATACCTACCGGTGGTATCGCGAAAGGGTATACCGTATAGG
>BDTQ01000027.1 GCA_002898135.1 bacterium BMS3Bbin07 | reverse complement strand
AAAGGACATACCTTGATACCGTAATCCTTACACCATTGCCCCTGAAAATTCTTGAGTAACCCACAAGAATCGCCGCAACTATAAATGCCCCCGACCTGACGGGGATCAGATTCATATTTATGCTTCTGTACAGCAAACCCTGGCTGAAATAAAAGATCATAACTGCCAGAATGCTTCCAACCCCTATAACCTCAAGTTTTATTCGCCATCTGTCAGAGGTGGATGTAACAGAAAAAGCAGCCTCAAGATGAATAAGCGCTATCACGCAATAAATCATAACTCCCATGTAAAACCAGTACCCCACTGTTCCGAGAAAGAGCAGCTTTTCAGTCTGAAGATCAGGGGAGTAGAAAAAGTCATTGACCGGAAACAAAAGTGCGCTTACAGGAAAAAGTAGAGCCACTGCCGTCAGGGCCCACCAGGAAAAAGAGATGGATTTAACAGACCTCCAACGGGAGTGGGAAAGGGTGAAGAGCATAAGGAAAGCAGGCAGCATTGATTCAAGAAAGAGAGCAAGCCTTTTAAAGAAAAGTGGATTGTTTTGCAGATTCAGTGAAAGCTGATCAGCTATCTCAATCAATGCAAACAGGAATATGACGGCAGAAAGGGCCACATCAGCCGCAGTCTTTCTCTTGAGGAATAGGTAGAGCGAGAGAGTTAAGAGAGAAACCGAGGCTATGGCTGATACTGTGAGTTCAAACATTTTATTTCCGTCAGGATAGTCGACTATCAGGTCCGAAAAATCAAAGCATGTGAATAAACTACGGTCATTTGTTATTGAAATCAGGCATTCAACCCATTTCCAATACTGGCCTCCGGCACTATCTCTTTCAACAGTCTCAAAGTACCTTCCATATCGCTTTTTTGAATATACTCTTCCAGCAACTTGATTTTCTGAAAAACATCATCATATCCATGGCCATTTGGCTTAAGCATGGTTATCTTCTTGTTTTCTGTTGTAAGGATTCCCTCTCCCTCCCAATAGAGTTCTTCGTACAGTTTTTCTCCAGGGCGGAGTCCTGTAAATACTATGTCAATATCCTTACCTGGCTGCAGACCTGAACGTCTGATCAAATCCTCGGCAAGATCAATGATCTTTACGGGTTTCCCCATATCCAGCAAAAAGATCTCTCCACCTCCACCCATGGCACCAGCGGTCATCACCAGTTGCACAGCTTCAGGTATGGCCATAAAATACCTTGTTATGTCAGGGTGAGTTACTGTTACCGGCCCCCCCTCGGCTATCTGCTTCTTGAACAGGGGGATAGCACTGCCATTACTGCCTATGACATTACCAAAACGGACTGCAATAAATTTTACCTTATCACCATTTAATCCCTGTATTACCAGCTCGGATACACGCTTTGTGGCCCCCATCACATTTGCGGGATTCACTGCCTTATCGGTTGAAATGAAAACAAACTTGTTTACATTAGCCTTAACAGCCAACCTGGCAACGTTTAAGGTACCAAGTATGTTATTACGGACAGCTTCTAAAGGTTCCCGTTCCATCATCGGTACATGCTTGTATGCCGCTGCATGATAAATCAGATCTACCTTATTAACCCGCAATATGGCGCTCAGCTTTTCCGAGTCCAGGATATCGCCTATTACCGGCAGGATATGTTGCTCCGGAAACTTCTTTCTCAACTCTATCTCAAGGTCATAAAGACTATTTTCATGCCGCTCGTATAGTATCAGCATGCGAGGCCTGAAATGAGCTACCTGCCTGCATAGTTCAGAACCTATAGACCCCCCGGCACCAGTGACAAGTATGGACTTTTCTCCGGTTTCTTCTTTCAGCAACCTGTAATCAGACTCACGGCGGAATTTCAGAACATCCCTGCCCAGCAGATCATCATATGAAACATCCCTGAGCTTGTTCGCAACAACATCATCCTGGATCAATCTTGCCAGACTTGGAAGTATCCTCGTCTCAACCCTAGCTCTCCTGGCAATCTCCGTAATCCGAACCAGATTTTTATAACTTGATGAAGGAATGGCAATTATGACCTCGTCAATCCCGAGTCTTTTTACCAGGTCAGGAATATCTTCTATGCTTCCAAGAATCGGTATACCCTGAATATTTGTCCCCTTTTTATAGGGATTATCATCAACAAAACCTAATACCTGAAGCCCCATCCCCGGATTACTCCTGACCTCTTTGAGCATTAAAACTCCAGCACTTCCTGCTCCGGCAATAAGCACATACTTCCTGACCTTGGGCAGTGCCCTCTGCTTGAATTCATAACTGTAGCGAATCGTAAACCTGCTTCCACCCAAAAACATTAGATTTAATACAGCTTCCAAAATAAAGACCGAACGGGGAAATTCATCGAGACCGTAAACAAATACCATGGTAATAACAAATAATACCGATCCAAGCAGGACGGCTTTAAGGGTATCCATCAGGTCCGACATGCTTACAAACAGCCACGAACCAGTATGAATCTTGTATACATAATAAGCAGCCATCCGGCAAACCACCAAAAGTGGCAACGTCTCGTAAAACATCTGAAAATACTCGGGGGGCATGGTAAATTCAAATCTGAGATAAAAAGACGCAATATACGATAGAGCTGCCACAGCTAACTGAAACAGCAGTATAAAAGAAGTCCTGTATTGCATCACAAATCTTCTTAAAGCTCTGTTAAAAGGCATATAATTATATAGAACCTTGGTCGTCATCTTTTTTATTAGCTGCAAACTAATTGTGTTAATACTCTTCACCTTAAATTTGCTATATCTAAGCAATATCCGTGCTAAAAATTAAATAATTTTAACCATAAGGACATAACCATTTATTTTTAAAGGATTTTCACTAACAAAAAAAGAAAAGAGAGAGACAATTCCAGGCTATCAAGTTAAACAAAACGTATCCAAAGGTCACAACTTTTAATATTACTGCTGTTTCCCGGTATCAATAAAGAGTATAAGGGACTTAATTATACTGTGTCTATCAGTTACATCTGTATCCAAAGAATACAGTTCCAGGTCAATGATCTACTAAAAAATCTGTATCCCCTAACACTTTGAATTCAACAATTTTTCATAGATTCTGTTCATCTTTTCCCCAATTATTCCCCAGTCATACTTTTCAACCATTAACCTTCTTCCGTTTTCACCTAACTTTGCTGCATTTTCAGGTTCTTTTAGAAGTTCTATGGTTCTCTTTGCAAAAAGCCCCGGATCATCTGCTATTACGAGATGTTTATTGTCCTTAACCTCAATCCCTTCAGCACCTACAGATGTTGTGACCACAGGCTTGGCCAATGACAGGGCATTGAGAACTTTAAGTTTTGTCCCGCCACCGCTTTTTATCGGGGCAATATATACCGCTGCCTTACAAATATACGGCCTTACATCCTCCACATAGCCAACAATTTCGATGTTTTTATTTGTTTTTGCAATGTGAAGCAGTTTTTTGGTAGGTGATTTACCTACAACAGTAAATGTCACCCCCGGGATTTCTTTCTGAATCAGTGGCAATATTTCTTCTATAAAAAAATCAACGGCCTCCCTATTGTATATGCTGTTCATACCTCCCACCCATATCAGGCTGTTCGGAAGAGAAGGGGTGTCATCGGGAGCAAAATAACCTGTATCAACACCATTCGGTATGACCACCAGGTTCGCATCAGGACTCAGTGCCTTCAGTGCCTTAAGGTCATCCTCCGATACCGCAGCACATATGTCAAACCCTGCACAGGCTCTTTTCTCAAAGCTTTTAAGTTTAATGT
>BDTQ01000026.1 GCA_002898135.1 bacterium BMS3Bbin07 | reverse complement strand
TGCTACCTATGAGGAACCTGACAATCCTGATATGGTTATTGATACAGAAAACTTTGATCTGGAAAGCTCGGCCAGAAAGGTAATTGAGCTTTTGGAAAAGAACAATATACTGTCCATTGAATAGTATTATTACTGTTCGGAAAAGAGTATCGACATGGTTTTTATTGTTCATGTCCGTTTATGTCATTCCTGATTAATTAGTGTTTGTGTATAAATTACAGTCATTTGTCATTCCCGCAAGTGAAGCGAGTCGGGAATCCTTCTTAAAGAACGATTCCGGACAAGCCGGAATGACAGAAGAACGACAACTATATAACTTTATACACAGACTCTAATTATACAGCAACAACCTTGTATCTTCGGATTTGGTTTATATGCTGTGCCTAAAATGTTTGCAGTAGACAAGCATGAGTTACATAAACGATATAGAGTTTTTCGGGAGGAGTAATATTTGATTAAAGAGGATGACAGCATTAAAGGACCTATTTTTGTTGTAGGCAATAGCCGTAGTGGTACCACAATGATGGGTCATATATTGCGTAATCATCCAATGATTTTTACCCTCCATCATGAACTGCATTTCTTTGAACAGTTGTGTGCATCAGCAGATTATAATCGTGTTCTGTCTTTTGAGGAGTCAGTGAAACTGGCATCGCGACTTTTGTGCATTAACCACGATAGTTATTGGACGCAGGGAGACCCTGCCCGTTTTTCGGAAGAGGCTAAGGCTATTATACGTTCGATTCAGGACAGGTCAACGACACCTGTTGTTATATTTGAACAGTTCCTCATGTACGTGGCTCTGAAAAACGGTAAACCGATTCCCTGTGATCAGACGCCCTGTTATATTCTCTATATTGCTGACATTCTGAAACTGTATCCGGATTCGCGTGTTATTAACATGATTCGCGACCCCCGACCGGTCTTGCTTTCTCAAAAAAATAAGTGGAAACGACGATGGATGGGATACAAGAACTTTCCTTTAAAAGAATCAATCCGTACTAAAAT
This sequence comes from bacterium BMS3Bbin07, assembly GCA_002898135.1. GTDB lineage: Bacteria > Nitrospirota > Thermodesulfovibrionia > Thermodesulfovibrionales > JdFR-85 > BMS3Bbin07. Next base: position 2,548 of record BDTQ01000026.1, on the reverse strand, counting down.
AAATTATCACCCGATTACTATAAGTATGCTCTGGAAAGCATCCGTCCAGGCTGTAAGCCGTTTTGTTGATCATCCAAGGGTTTTAGTGGTGAGGTTTGAAGATATCCTGACAGATTCCGAAACAGAAGTTAGGAGGATTTGTGATTTTCTTGGAGTGGATTTTTATAAAGAGATGCTCGATATTCCCCAGGGAGGTTCTTCGTTAAAGAAGTTTACTGCGAACAAGGGTATAGACAGCAGCAGGGTAGAGGCATGGCGGCAAGGAGGACTTAATCCAACGGAAATATATCTTTGTCAGAAGATCACCGGTACGATAATGGAAAAGTACGGGTATGAGCCTGTGTCCACCAAAGTTAATCCTTTGACATTGCTTTGGTATCTTTTTTCACTCCCGTTAAAACTGGTTATGTCCTTTATTCTTAACCTTAAGAGGATGAAGAGTATTCCGGAGGCTATCAGGAGAAGACTTTTATGAGAAATTGTTTTTTTATCTCAGGTTAGGTTAGAGGGGCATGATTTGATAAATTGTTTGATGTGAGTGTAAGAATGAGAATATATAAAACTAACTCGGGTTTTGAGGTGCAAAGGCTATGAAGATAGTAGTTATTACAACAGATGAACCCTTTTATCTGCCCTTGACAATTCGAAAATTACTCGAATCTCCTGCGAGGGATGATATAAAAAAGATTGTCCTGTTGCCCCCCACGGCCAGGAAAAGAACATGGAAGACCCTTATCAGGGAGCAGATGGGGTTTGGATATATATATTTTATTTACAGGAGTCTTCAATTTATCACCTTTAAAATGTTATCGAAAATGAACATGGAGTTGAAAGGGAGGTATTATTCTGTTGAGGCGGTTGCAAGGGCCTATAAGGTTCCCTTGTCGAAAATAGATAATATAAACTCTGCTGAGGCGATAGAGAGTATCAAGGCCGACAGCCCTGACCTGATTGTTTCCCTGTCGGCAAGTCAGATATTTTCCAAAAAGGTAATTCGTCTTGCAAAATGGGCAACAATCAATGTTCATAATGCCCCGTTGCCTAAGTATCAGGGGATGCTGCCCAGCTTCTGGGTACTGTATCATGGCGAGAAAGAGACTGCAACAACCGTTCATCTTATGGATGAAACTATTGATACAGGTGATATTATTGTGCAGAAAAGAGTGACTATCTCGGACAGTGAAACCCTGGACTCATTGATTAAGAAGACCAAGCTTCTGACCGTAGATGCCCTGTTGGAGGCCTTCAGATTATTTTCCGGGCATGACGGGAAACCACCAACAATACCGAACCTGCGTGAGGAGGCGACGTATTTCAGTTTTCCACAGAGGAAAGATATAAAAAAGTTTAGAAAGTCTGGAAGAAAGGTGCTATGGAAAGGCATATATTAACAGTTGATGTAGAGGATAATTTCACGTTCGATGAGTTGGCAAACAAGGAGGATTGGCCGAAATACGAGGGGCAGGTAGTGGAAAACACCTTAAAGATACTCTCATTACTCCGGCAATACAATGCAGGGGCCACTTTTTTTGTGGTTGGCATGCTGGCTGAAAGGCACCCTGAACTCGTAAAATACATAATGGATGATGGTCATGAGATAGCATCACACAGTTACCTGCATAAGTCTTTAAGGGATGTTTCCATGGATGATATAGAGGCGGATATAAGGAAGTCTTCTGATATCCTCTCTTCCCTTACAGGAGAGCAAGTCCTTGGTTTCAGGGCTATGGGTTATACCATCCCACAAGACGAGAAGACCTTTTACAGCCTGCTGAAAAAACACGGCTATAAATACGATTCGAGTAAAAAAAAGAATATGGAGAGAAACTGCCAGACGATACAGAAAGACCATATATATCGTGTTTTTCCCTCTTCAGTTAACATATATGGATTAAAGACCGTTTTTTCAGGGGGGACGTATTTAAGGTTGCTCCCGGAATTCATTATAAACAAGGGATTTTCCCATTACAGCATGGCTGGGCAGCCTGTAATGCTCTATGTGCACCCCTGGGAGTTTAACAGGGATCAACCAAAAAGAAACGTCCGTTTCAAGTATAAAATACTGCAATCCCCTTTGACTTTCAGCACAGAGAGAAAGCTCAGACTTTTACTTGAAAAGTATGAGTTTGTGTCAATCAGGAAATATATTGGGGTTTAGGAAGATAGATATCTTACAGATTAACAATTATCACTATATCCGGGGCGGCGCCGAGCGGTATTATTTTGAGGTTACACGGCTGCTTGAAGATCGTGGTCATAGAGTGCATTGTTTTTCTGTGAAGCATGAAAGCAATCTGGAATCACCGTATTCAAAGTATTTCGGCAGGCCGATGAGCTTTGATACCGGACAGGGTGTGGTAAAGAAACTCGGAACCGCGTTGAGGATGCTTTATTCTTTTGAGAACAATAAGTTAATGCGGAGGCTGCTGTCTGATTGTAAGGTTGATATAGCTCACGCCCATAATATTTACCACAGGGTCTGTCCTTCCGTGCTTAATGTCTTGAGAAAACATAAGATACCGGTTGTCATGACGCTTCACGATTATAA
>BDTQ01000025.1 GCA_002898135.1 bacterium BMS3Bbin07 | reverse complement strand
AGCCATTCCTTGAGGAATCCTTGTAATCATCAGGGTCCGGTGAGTATACAGGACCCGGGGAACCTATATCCCATCCCTTCCAATGTTGAAATCCCACAGTGATATGGCCTTTGTCCAAAAGTCTGTAACCAAGGCGGAGAGATACCGTCTCGTCATTGTATCCCGTGTTGTCAATTTTTCCGTAATCCTTTGTCTCATAATCATTCTCTGATGAACGACCGGCCGTGAGATAGTAGTCAAAAACCCCTTTCTTTCCGCTTAATTCCGCCTGGGCCTTCCAGTAATTCCAGGAACCTGCTTCACCGCCGACAGAGCCGTGAACACCTTCCTTCCTGCCGTTCCTGGTAATTATGTTTATAACACCCCCCATGGCGGACGAACCATAAAGTACGGAGGCCGGCCCTTTGACTATCTCTATCCTCTCAATATCATCCACAGGAATCTTTGCAAGGTTTACCGTACCTGCATTATTACCGTTTATAAGGATAAGCACCCTGCTCTTCAGGGTATCAAGGAGACTGCTACTGTATCCTCTCAGGCCGATCGTACCTGTCAGGGCACCTGGATATTTCATGATATTACCAAGGGCTGCCTCTCCAATGAGGTCACCGGCATTCCTTGCAGTTGAATCCTTGATATCTTCCTGTGTGATTATCTGTACAGAGGCGGAAACATCCTTCTTTGGTTCTTCAACTCTTGTTGCAGTAACGACAATCTCTCCTAAAGTTGTTGCATCATCACCTGCAGATGCAGGGGTGACAAAGGACAAGATACAAAAGGTGATAAAAACAGAATACAAAATATGCGTTGCTTTCATTTTTTCTTCCTCCCGCGAGAAATTTTTTGGTTTTTTTCGGTCTGGACAGGTCTTCCGGCTCAGGGCGATAAGACAGTTACGAGTTGCGGGTTCCTGGTTGCGAGTTAAACCGCTTCTCTTGCCTACTCACCCGCCTTCCCGCCATGGTATTACCCATGACAGTGGCTTCCTTCGGGCTTTCGTTCCCTTTCACGGCTGCGGGGCAGCGGGGGATTTTCACCCCTCTTCCCTGACATCCAGCCTTGTGGTCAATTTGCGTTTATAAATTACTGCCTGCTGCTCTCACCTCCTTTACTGTCAACTGTGAAACTGTAATGGAAATATCCCGCTTAACAGGGGGTCAAAACAATAAATATCAATATTGATACACTCCTGCTCTGCCCTGTTGAACCAAAGGCAGTCATGAACTGACCTTATCCGCAGAGATAGGCATCGCAGTATATACCTCCTGCACACAGGAGCTTTACGGTCTTTGCCGTCTCCATAACGAGCCTGTCAAGCGGATTCAGTATTGCGGCATCAAGACCTACTCCTGCCAGTACCCCAAAGGCGGAACTGTTCATAACAGACCTGTTATCCCCTTTCAATCCCTGTGAGATACTGCTCAATCCCACCATGGTCTTTACTTCCGGAAAGGTCTCCGGATACAAGGCTCTCATATACAGCAGGGGCAAGCACATTTATCTTCTCACCTATGACCAGCATATTTGTACGCCTCCTTGTTTGTGTTTCTGATACCGTATCTCAGGAACCTGCACAGAAGATTTTCATACAGGTATTCAATATCCGGATATCCCGGAGAGAGGTCTTCCTTACATCCCAAAAAAGGTTTGAATAGCTGAAGGAAATAACTCTCCACATTCATGGACTGTAACTCCATCATCATATCAAGGAGATCACTCATTTCCAGCCCGCTAAAGACCGTCGTTCTCATCTCGTAGGAAAGTCCGCTTCCTGTTATTACTTCAATTGACCGGCGTATTCTTTCTTTATCGATCTCCACGCCGGTAACCCCCGGGTATCTGCTGAGTGGAGCCTTGTAGTCCATTGCCATATAATCAACAAGGCCTTTGCTAATCAATGGCTCAAGCCTGTCAGGCCTTGAGCCATTAGTATCCAGTTTTATCTGATACCCCATGGCCTTGACCTGCCCGAGAAACTCCCCGAGGTCATCCTGAAGGAGAGGCTCTCCCCCTGTCACGACTACCCCATTGAGCAACCCCTTTCTACTGTCAAGAAAGGAGAGGATTTCGTTTTCCGGTATCGGTTCCTTAAACAAATGCGGGCAAACAAGCTCCCGGTTATAACAGTAGGCACATCTGAAATTACAGCCCTGCATAAAGACAATGGCGCTGATTTTCCCGGGATAATCTATTAAGGAGAATTTCTGAAGACCCCCGATCGTCATGCCTGCACAAACTCCTTCCGGGTCCTGAACTCCTCCTTCTTGCCCTTGTTCCACTGTCTCACAGGCCGGAGATAGCCGACTATGCGGGAATAAATCTCTGTCTCCTCATGACAACGGGGACACTCTGCAAACTCACCGGCAATGTATCCGTCCACAGGGCAGACACTGAACGTTGGGGTAACGGTAAAATAGGGAAGGTGATATTGTTCACAGATCGTCTTTATAAGTCTCTTCAGTGCCCCTGTATCTTCTATCTTCTCACCGATAAAGAGATGCAGCACTGTTCCACCGGTATATCTCTGCTGTACCGTGTCCTGATGATCAAGCGCCTCAAACATATCGTCCGTAAAATCCACGGGTAACTGTGTGGAATTAGTATAAAAAGGCTCTGCATTGAGTGTGCGGTATTGAACCTCGTTGGCACAGACAATCCCTGAAAACCTGTCCTTGTCGATCCTTGCCAGCCGGTAGAT
>BDTQ01000024.1 GCA_002898135.1 bacterium BMS3Bbin07 | reverse complement strand
ACTAATCGGGAAAGCGGTATACCTTTTAAAGATAAAAGATTCAGGATATGGATCATGGTAAGAATGCCGTTGTCTGTAACCCCCATATCCCTGTAGTAATAATGGCCGGAAAGCTCACCGGCAAAGAGGGCGTTTTCTTCCCGCATCTGTGCCTTTATAAAGGCGTGACCTACCCGGCAGCGTATCGCCTTTCCACCAAGACGGGTAATGGTCTCGGGAACAATCCGGCTTGAACGCAGGTCATAAAGGATTGTTGCCCCGGGGTTCTTTACAAGCAGAACCCCGGAGATAAGGGCAGTCACCAAATCCTCGGGGACTCTCTCGCCATTTTCATCAATGAAACCACAACGGTCGGCATCTCCATCAAATGCCACACCGATATCAGCCTTTTTCCTTAAAACCATTGCCTGCAGTTCCCTTGTGGTAGCGGGCAGAAGGGGATTGGCTATGTGGTGAGGGAATCTGCCGTCAGGTTCCATATACATGGGGGTGAAGTTCCATACAGGGAGTCTCTTGAACAGGGCAGGCACATCCAGCCCTGCCATCCCGTTCCCTGCATCAACCACAACCTTTAATGGTTGCGGGTTATGGACAAAGGTGCTGAGTTTATCCAGGTACTTGTCCAGCACACTACTTTCCTGTAAGGAACCCTCAGGGTTTTGTTTTGATTGTTGTGGGGGGACTTCTCTAATCAGACGTTTCAGTGCAGGCAGCCCGTGGTCTCCGCTCAAGGGAATCGCCTCTTCACGACAGAGCTTAATACCATTAAACCGGGGGGGGAGATGGGATGCAGTGATCATGGCGCCACCGTCGAAACTTCCTTCATTTATGGCATAGTAAAGCAGGGGAGTTGTGGTCATTCCGATATCCGTTACCTGTGCCCCGGACTTTATTGCACCACTGATAAAGGCCTCCGTAAGAGATGAAGAGGAAAGCCGCATGTCCCTTCCGACAACGATCCTCCGGGCACTCAAGAGGTGAATAAATGCAGCTCCGATCCTGCCCGCAATGGCCTCATTTAATTCATCGGGATATAAACCCCTGATATCGTAAGCCTTAAATATGTTTCCCATTATTATCTCGAATCATAAAATTGTGTAATAATGTCCAACTCATGTTGTCCCTTTATCAACGGAAACCTGTCCGGCTACTGATTCCGTGGCCCTTTTAATCTCTTCCTCGTCACCGAGGTAATAATGTTTTATTGCTTTCAGGTCATCGTCCAGTTCATATACCAAAGGAAACCCAGTGGGGATATTTAGCCCTGCAATCTCATCATCAGAGACGTTGTCAAGATATTTCACTAATGCCCGGAGGCTGTTTCCATGGGCTGAGATCAAGACCCTTTTCCCCTCCCGCAAGGATGGTTCGATTGTTTCGTGCCAGTACGGGAGTGCGCGGTTGAGAGTGTCCTTGAGGCACTCGGCAGCCGGCAGTTCATCCTCCTTCAGATGCGCATACCTGGGATCGTATCGCGGATGGCGTTTGTCTGCTCTGTCCAGGGCAGGCGGCCGAATATCATAGCTCCGCCGCCACTTGTGAACCTGTTCATAGCCATATTTTTCAACAGTGGCCTTTTTATAAAGGCCCTGCAGTGCACCGTAATGTCTTTCGTTAAGCCTCCAGGAGCGAAAAACCGGAAGCCACATAAGGTCCATCCCGTCCAGGACTATCCACAACGTTCTGATAGCCCTCTTTAGTACAGATGTGTATGTCACATCAAAGGAGTACCCTCCGTCAAGCAGCAGTTGACCTGCCTTGTGGGCCTGCTCTTTGCCACGCTCCGAGAGGTCAACATCCGTCCAGCCCGTAAACCTGTTTTCCATGTTCCATATGCTCTCTCCGTGCCGCAGTAGAACCAGTTTTAACATCAGATCACCATCCTATTTCGAGTTATAGATATTTAAGGCCTCTTCCGGGCTTGCACCCTCCACGGTAACGGCATAAATGGCGTTACACATACGAACAGCCTCTTCAAGGGACCTTTGATGAATATTCCTGCCGGTAGCATTTCCAGCAGCACCGCTGACATGGATCTGGTCGTAAAGCCTCTGTAGAAAGGCCGCTGCATCATCACTGGCCCCACCTGCACAAACCACCCTGGTGCGTCCTGCCGACAGGATGGCCTCCTTGAAGACCTCTCTTGATTCAAGGCCCTCCTTCTTCGGGTAATTCACCTTGGCAAAGTCAGCGCCAAGGCATGCTGCCACACCTGTGGCACCGGCAATCAGGTGGGGGTCTTTCTCATCCCTGACAGCCTTGCCGCGTGGATACATCCATAATACCGTTACCAGCCCATACTGATGGGCGTTGTAGATAATCCGGGCTGCCTGATGGAACATCTCTGCCTCATGCTCACTTCCGGGGTAGAGGGTATATCCCACTGCCAATATCTTCAGGCCGCTGCTGTCACGAAAATCCGCCACCTGCTCAACATCCAGCCATTGCTGACTGAACGGGTCTGCCTGAGACGTTTTTACGAGATTTGTCTTTGAATTCAGTTTTACCAGGTAGGGCACGTCCGGGTAATCCATGCCATACCTGGCAATCAGCCCAAGCTGTGTGGCGAAGACCCCGATCTTTCCCTGACCGGCTATCCTGAAGAGGTGCTCCGGATCGCTGTCATCAGGGTGGATTCCTTCACCGTAAAAATCGTCATTCAGGTGTTCAACCTTCTGGTCACCGGCAAAGAGCATCAACCTTCCGCTATTCCCTGTTATGGTGGCATAGTTCTCAAGGTACGTTTTACGCATGCCCTTTGGAACATCCAGGGGAATTGTTGTATCCATAATAAACCTCCCTGAAGAATTTATTTATGCTGACTTTTACTCTTTATGTAACACAAGAACTGCCAAAGACCTCTCCGGAAGTATATACCCCTCCTTTACCGCCACTGCCTCTTTCCCGGCTTCATTAATATCATCCGGCATCTCTCTGGATGTATCAACTCTAACGTGCCATTTCCCCGTACTGGTGGCAGGCGGTATAAGAAAACTCTTCTCAACAGAATCAGCATTAAACAGGAGGCATAGGTCCTCTTCCTCCTCATCAGCAAGGATTATGCAACCTAAGCTCCTGCCTGAATAACCCCAGTCAGGGCTGTCCCCGTTGTGGTTAAACCAGAGGATATCCCTGTCGGTATAGAACTTTTCCCTGCTCAGGACTTTATGTTTTTTTCTGAATGCAATCATCTTTCCGGCAAAGCGATATATCTCCTGATTTTTCTTCAATAATTGCCAGTCATACCAGGAGATTTCATTGTCCTGACAGTAGGCGTTGTTGTTGCCTCTCTGTGTCCTGCGAAATTCATCCCCGCCAAGCAGCATCGGTACCCCCCTTGAGATCAGGAGTGTTGCAAGCATATTCTTTATCTGGCGTATCCTGATACGCTCAATTGCCTCCTTATCTGACGGACCTTCTGTTCCATAATTAAAGCTGTAGTTCTCACTTGTTCCGTCTTCATTGTTCTCGCCGTTGGCTTTGTTGTGCTTATGGTTGTAACTTACCAGATCGTTGAGGGTAAAACCATCATGACAGGTAATAAAGTTAATGCTGTTTAAGGGCTCCTTGCCTTCTTTCTGATATATGTCTGCACTGCCGCATATGCGACTGGCAAGGGCGCCTGTAAAGCCGGGATCTCTACGCCAGAAGCGCCTTACATCGTCTCTGTACCGCCCGTTCCATTCTGCCCACCGTTTTCCGGGAAAAGACCCCACCTGGTATGCACCTGCAGCATCCCACGCCTCGGCAATGAGTTTTGTGCCTCTCAGGATCGGGTCCTCTGCGATTCGTTCCAGAATGGGAGGATTTTTCATGATTTCACCGTTTTCGTCCCTTCCCATAACAGAAGCCAGGTCAAAACGAAACCCGTCAACATGCATCTCGATGACCCAGTACCGCAGGCAATCAATGATAAAATCACGCACTACGGGATGGTTGCAGTTCAGAGTGTTGCCACACCCTGAATAGTTTTTATAGAAACGCCTGCCGGTCTCTAAAAGATAGTATATGGAGTTGTCAATGCCGCGAAAAGAGAAGGTGGGACCAATCTCACTACCTTCCGCAGTATGATTCAGAACAATATCCAGGATTACCTCTATTCCCGCCCGGTGAAGTTCCCGAACCATGGTTTTAAATTCTGTAACCTGCTCCCCCGGGGTTTCAACCCCTGAGTACTTTCCGTGTGGTACAAAGAACAGCAAGGGGTTATATCCCCAATAGTTTTTTAATCTTTCTCCGGTAACAGGGTTAACACGTGGGGTGTCATTTTCCAGGAATTCCTGTACAGGCATAAGCTCTACAGCAGTTATCCCCAAGCCCTGAAGGTAGGGGATCTTCTCTGTAACCCCCCTGTAAGTTCCGGGGTGTTGTACGCCTGATGAGGGATGGATGCTCAACCCGCGGACGTGTGTCTCATAAATGATGGTCTCAGACCATTTATGCCCGGGAGGTTTATCATTCTGCCAGTCGAAACGGTTATTTATCAGGATACATTTAGATATATGCCCGCTGTTGTCTTCTTCAGAAAACGAGAGATCTTTGAGCGGGGAGAGGGGATCGTAAGGTAGTGCCGCTTCAATATCAATACTGTCCTGTTTTGTGAGGGCCCTGGTGCAGGGATCAAGAATCAATTTATGCCTGTTGAACCTGTGTCCGTCCTCAGGCGAAAAAGGACCATCTACCCTGTATGCATATAACTGGTTTTCTTTAACCCCCTCTACCCGGATGTGCCATATATCTCCTGTTTTATTCCGGGAGGGATTGAGCTCTATGGTTTCCAGTGGATATTCGAGCTCATCAAACAATACCAGGCTGACACCCGTGGCATGTCTGCTGAGAAGGGCAAAATTAGCCCCGTTTCCGTGCAGGTATGCACCGGGAGGGAGTGGATACCCCCTGGAAGTCTTCATGTTTTCAGCCTCCCCCTCCTGAATTATGGTTTAAAAGGGCATTTGTTATGTTGCCCCCTGAGCAGTGGGTAAGTTAACAGTTGATTCCCTGCCTCTTTTGGTTAACTTTTCAACTTATAATAAACCATACAGCATTCTGCTTCTGCTACTTAAGTAACACATAGGAATCTGATGACTCATCTTTTGCCCCTGGATCTCAGGTGCTCCTCGAGCTTTTCCCCCAGGGCATGCAGTTCATTAACCTCCAGATGACCCCTGCGGGTAGTAATGATGCCCTCTTTCTTTAGCTCCTGCAGGTGTCTGTTAACAACCGTGCGGACAGACCCGATCATGTTTGCCAGCTCTTCATGAGAAAAATCGCATATGAGCCTCAGCCGTGGATGAGGATTGCTCTGCAGTGTATGCTGGAGGAATAGTTTGGTTAACCGGGTCTCTGTATCATGGAGTGCAAGGTCGGATGCAAGGTCCGATATCTGACGTATCTGTTTTCCAAGGTAAGGCAGGAAGGCCTTGTTGAATTCAGGATGTCTGTCTATCCAGTCATGTATGGTATCAATCGGTGACGACAGGACTTCAAGGTCATCCATGGCCACAACCGCTATATTGTGTTTCATGCCGTCAAGAAGTGAGACCACATCAAACCCATCCCCTGAACCCAACAGGAAGAGGATGAACTCCCTCCCGGTCTCGGGGTTGGTTCGAGTAATTTTCACCCGTCCGGATATTAATACATAAAACCTCTGAACAGTCTCCTCCGGGTTCATTATGGTGGCCCCTCTTTGCCAGGTCTCCATACGGAATGACTGCAGCATGTCCTGGATGACAGGTTCAGCAAGATTGCCGAACAATGCCGACTCTTTCAGTGCTTTCAGGGTATGAGGATAGAATGGTGAATCAGGTTTCACTTGTGTCCCTCCTTGATTTTTACACGGAAGACCCCTTTAGACGTCAGGGTCTTCTTCTTTTGTCACTTGCACGAACATACAAACCTGAAACACAGGCAAACATATTATAGATTATAGCTGATTTTTATGCCCGGGTTTGTCAACTTCAGATTGCCGGATTGTGCGGAGCATAGTAAGTGCTTAATATTGTATGATATTCAGGAACAAGCTTTCCGGGGGCTAATAAGGAATGCAAGAGAGTCAACACTCCAGAGAGGGTAAAGAGCATCTGTTTCTGCGGGACCATCTCGCTGCTCAAAGAACAATCCTTGCCAATGAAAGGACGTTTCTTTCATATATCCGGACTGCGTTAACCCTCCTGGTAGCCGGGGTATCTTTTATCAAGTTCTTCGGCTCTGTTGTGATTCAGGTGCTTGGATGGATACTGATTCCCCTGGGACTGTTCACTCTTGTAAAGGGGATTAT
>BDTQ01000023.1 GCA_002898135.1 bacterium BMS3Bbin07 | reverse complement strand
ATTAATCTACTTTCGGGAGCAGGGGGTGGAGTGGGCAGTGGTTGAGACAGGCATGGGCGGCAGGTTTGATGCCACAAATGTGATAAGCCCTGATATTACGGTCATTACCCCTGTGGGGCTGGACCACCGGGAATTCCTTGGTGAGACCCTTCCGGAGATTGCCTATGAGAAGGCGGGTATTATAAAGGAAGGCATTCCGCTGGTGCTTGCCCCCCAGGCAGGGGAAGCACTGAATACTATCCTGAAAGCAGCAAAAGAGAAGAATGCACCTGTCTATAAATATGGTGATGATTTTAAGGCAGAGATACAGGAGATGACAAAAGAGGGGGTGAGGTTTGACTATATGAGTTCCGGGTTAAACTCTCAACCTGCAACCCGCAACCCTCAACCCTCAACTGAAATAAAGGGTCTCTTCAGCCCCCTCACAGGTTCCTGTCAGGCAATAAACGGCGCTGTTGCAGTCAGGACAGCGGAGATCGTCCTGAAATCATACAGAACTGATGATATTCCCGGTGTAATCCGTTCAGGACTTTCCGGCACATACTGGCCGGGGAGGTGCGAACTTGTCGATTTTAAAGGGATGCCGGTACTGCTGGACGGTGCACACAACCCCGAAGCAGCCCATGCACTATCGGAAACCCTGAGCAATGTATATCTGTCATCATGCAGGACAGGGAATTATGATGACCTGATACTCATCTTCGGAGCAATGGCTGACAAGGATATTAAAGAGATACTCAGCCCCCTCCTGCCACTTGCCCGTACAATCATATTTACTTCCCCATCCTACGGCAGATCCGAAAAACCGGAAACACTCCTTAGAATAGCAAGGGGTCAGGTCTCAACATTCAACATAAATCCTGATTCCTCTTCTGCAGAGGACAAAAATGGACAGTTATGTCAAATATTGAGACCCGACCCCTCCTTTAATGCCACTTCGGATATAAAGGAAGCCATTGAGCTTGCCGGCCGGCTTTATCGCAAGGGCGATCTCATTGTTGTGACAGGTTCCTTCTATACGGTTGGGGAGGCACGAGAGGTAATGGGAGAGAAGGCCGTTCTTGCCAAATTAAGGGAGCATAGGTAGGGGTCAGGTCTCAACATTCAACATAAGCTCTATCTTTTTTCCTTCAGGAGCATAGGTAGGGGTCAGGTCTCAACATTCAACATAAGCTCTATCTTTTTTCCTTCAGAGGATGAAAGTGGGCAGTTATGTTGAATGTTGAGACCTGACCCCTCACCTCATGAACTACATGAAGAATCTGCGATATACAATTATATTGTTGGTGCTTGGCTTCTTCCTCTTCCCTGCTCTCAGCAGTGCTGAAGAGGTGGAAACTTCCATCAAGGCGGAATTCCTGACATACGATGCAGCTCAGCAGGTCTATCACCTGAGGGGAGATGTGCGTATAAGGAGGCTGGATGCCCTTCTTCAGGCTGAAGAGGCAGAGTACAGGGAGAAGACCGGTGAGGCCAGGGCCTCGGGGAATGTGAGGTATGAGGACAGGTGGGTCGTTATAGAGGCAGGGAATCTCGAGATTAATATGGAGACAAAGCGGGGCATTGTCTATAACGCGCGCCTCTTCTTTAAAAAGGATAATTATCATATCAGGGCTGAAGAGATCGAGCGGCTTGATGAGAAGAATTACGTTATAAGAAAGGCCACATTTACAACGTGCGATGCACCTCTGCCTGCTTGGTGTTTCAGCTCCAAAAAGACCGATGTCAGGATTGGCGACAGGCTGAAGGCCAAAAATGTGGTCTTCAGGATAAAGGGTCTTCCGGTCCTGTACAGTCCATTACTGTGGGCCCCTATATATACTGAACGGAAGACCGGTCTCCTCCTGCCTGAGCCGGGATTCAGAAGCGACAAGGGTTTTTGTTTTCGCCAGCCCCTGTTTCTGGCACTCGCTGACAACAGGGATGCAACTCTCTACTTTGACTTGTACTCCAGAAGGGGCATTGGCGAGGGGCTTGAATACCGTTATATAGAGAGAAAGGCCGGGGCCGGACAATGGTGGCTCTATCACCTGAGGGACAGGACACTTGCAAAGGATTTCTATGAGTTCAAGGGAAAGCACTCGCTTTTCAGGAAGGACAGGGTTTCAGGTTTTCTTAATATACACTACATTAACGACAGGGATTTCTACCAGGAATACAGTCAACAGGTGCAGGTAAGGACGCGCAGGTTTCTCGAATCCACTGCAGAGGTGTTTTATCCCTTCAAAAAGGGAAGGGCCTATCTCCTTGGAAGGGCCTGGCAGGATCTTAAGGAATCTTCTGAAGATGTCATGCAAAAGGCCCCGGAAGCCGGCATTTCCCTCTATCCCTCGAAAAAAGGGCCGTTATACCTCTCACTGAAAACATCATACAGCAATTTCTACTCAAAAAACCTCCTCAGGGTTCAGAGGCTTGATATCTATCCCAGGATATACCACTCCATTGGTGACTCCATACAGCTTAGCCAGATCATTGGTTTGAGAGAGACCCTTTACAATATCAGCAACTCCGATAATTTTCCCGACAGCATTAGCCGCGAGGCCTTTGACTACAGCCTAAGGCTTCACACAAGGCTCATGAAAAGATACACTGCCTTTACCCATATACTTGAACCCGAGATAGGCTACAGGTTTATTCCCCCTGTTGAGGACAATATTCCCCTGCTTGACAGCACGGAACTCTATCGCAGGGTTTCTGCTGTTGACTTTGGTTTCAGGAATTACCTCTATGGCAGAAACGGCCAGATAGCATCTGTGCGGCTGACCGGCCTGTATGACATCCTCAAAGCAGACAACCCCTTTGGCCTGATAAGGCTTGAAGCCGCCATGTTCCATCCCCTTAATCTCAAGCTGGACACCTCTTACAACCCGAACTCCGGTGATTTTGAGCAGATCAACTACAGTGCCTCATTAAAGGCAGGCAGGGTGGGATTTTCATTTGGTCAGAGGTACTCAAAAGATGACGAGATTCTCTTTTACAGAAGCAGTATCTCCCTGCCTGTAACGAGCAGGCTGGCACTGAATTCCGCCCTGTGGTACGATGCAAAAAGGGGAGGGCTTGAAGACCTGAAGCTCAGTGCAAACTACTCAGCCCAGTGCTGGGGGATAAACATATCCTTCAACAGAAGGCCGGATGATTACAGTATCCTCTTTCTTGTTGAACTGAAAGGCCTTGGCACTATAAGGTTCAGCGGTATTTAAGGGTTGTTTCCATAATCTGAACCGCCCCCTCAATGTCTGTGACCTCTGTTTCAATAAGCACCTCAGGGTTTAATGGCTCTTCATAGGGTACCGTCACACCAGGAACAGGCCAACCCTTTTTACCCTTTTCATATATATCCCTTGGTGCAGCATGGGTCTCTCTTCTGAGCCTCTCCCTTCTCCGGCATTCCGAGATGGAGCACTTAAGGTAGACCTCGGCAAAGTCAGGGATTACCTCCCTTGCAAGCTCGCGCCACCTCCGCATATTGCCGGTGGCATCAATAATAACATCATGCCCGAGCTCTGCAAGGGTCTTTGCAGTATAGACAATGCAGCGGTACACCAGCTCCCTCTCAGTCTCTGAATAGGAAGGTTTTGGGGTGACTATCTTCCTCAGCTCATCCATCCTCAGTATCACAAACTCCGGATGCCTCTTTCTGAAGGCCTCAGCCACCGTGCTCTTGCCGCTTCCGGGCAGACCTGTTATCCATATAGCCTTCGGCATATCCAAACACCTCTCAGTATTTCAGCTTCTCAGCTCTTTAAATAATCTACTAATGCCTGAATCTCCTTCTCCGACAGATGTCCGAATTCAGGCATTGTAGAATCCGGAAAGTTTAACCCGGGGTCTTTAATCTGCTGTCTCAGCCACGCATCACTCCTCTTGCCGGCAACGTCCGTCAGGTCAGGACATATGCTTCCGCCCGCCCCTTTAAATCTGTGGCAGTTGATGCAGCCTTCCTTCTGAAAAAGTGAGGCACCATCAACAGAGCATCCAAATGAAAACAGGGTTACTGCAAGCGTAATAACCATGCCGGCTCTGAAAACTGTTTTTAGTATGTTCATTTAATTAACCCCTCCTGCTGATACAGCGTTTACCCCCTTTGTTGAGACGATCGTCCTAAAGATTGTCTGTGGGGTGCCCTCTTGAATACGTTTAACAGTATTTCAGGTCAATTTCTACTAATATTTTGAAAGAATACCTTATCCTCAAATGGTT
>BDTQ01000022.1 GCA_002898135.1 bacterium BMS3Bbin07 | reverse complement strand
GGAGTGTGTCAATTCTCTCGGTTTTGTATTATAGTTCCGCTGCCAGACCAGTTGCCTTATGGCTGAAAAACGCAACCATACAAAAAGCAGTGCCAGGCCTTCCACGTCATTTCCGACATTTTCTATAAGGTCGTGGCAGAGGTTAAACCTGTGCATCAGCGTCCATGAATGGTTGCCCATCTCAGCCCGGATGATCGTCTCGGCAAGTTGAGACAGGGGAACCTCCTTTTGACCGGCCACCGGGATGTAGAAATCCTTCCCCCGGTTTTTGATCCAGCGGTCTGTGCCGGGATGTCTCAGCACAAAGGGAATCCCCATGGGGGCATCCTCTTCCCTGAATTCAAGTACCAGCCGGTTCAGGCCTTCATGCAGAACAAAAGGTGTTTCTGCTGCCTTGCCGTCGAATACCTCTGTTTTGGGTGGATGCATTGAAGAGGGGGGCAGGAGCCATTCATCACGTCCATGGATTGCCACACCCCAATGCAGGATCAGGGGTTCAGGCATGTCGGAAAGCAGAATGAGCCGGTAACGGCCGTCTTCCCTGCTGAGGGCAACTGCCAGCCGGTGGTCCGGGTCAAGGTCATACACGTCCTTAAATAAAACTTCCCTCCCCTTCAGCTCCTCTTCCAGCACCTGCGCCGGAGAAGGCCCTTTGCGTACCGGCAGTTTGATCTTGATCCGGTAGTTCTTTCCGCGGTTATTGTCCCAGGAACCTTCTTCAGGAAAGAAGAGGGCAAAGTTGAGGATATGGAAATTCAGGTCCTTGTTCAGCCTGATGATAACCCGGCCTTCATTGTTATGACGAGTGAAAGGTGTTTGAAGCGCCCCCTTCCCAAAGGCCCTGCTGCCACGGGGCCAGAACGATTGCGGGGGAATCTGCCAGGGGGCACGTTCATCGAACGCAAGTCCCCAGTGCAGGATACAAGCCTTTCCGTTTTTCATTCGCAGTGATATCTCAATCCTGCCGTCTGTTTCCCGTCTCTCTGCCAGCAGATTGATACCGCTTCTTGTCTTTATCTCTTCAACCATATAAAATATTATACCTCTTTTTGTAACGGATTCGTACCCCTGCAGCGGGGGGCAGTTTCTTGTTGACGATTTTTACGGCGATTTTAATGCCGTTTGTAGGGGCGGGGTCTCCCCGCCCTCTCTCTGTCCCGGGCTTCAGTTTCTTATTGACGATTTTAATGCCGTAATAATACAGTATAAGCTGAATAAGCTGAAAGGAGACATGAGTAAATATGAAAAGGCATATCTGTATACATGGACATTTCTATCAGCCACCCAGGGAAAATCCCTGGCTTGAGAGGATCGAGGTTCAGGAGTCTGCATATCCGTACCATGACTGGAATGAGCGGGTCAATGCTGAGTGCTATGCACCTATCGCTGTTTCGAGGATAGTGGATGGTACGGGCAGAATCATCCGGATCGTGAACAATTATGAGAAGATAAACTTCGACTTCGGTCCAACACTGCTCAGCTGGATAGAGTGGCATTCACCACATATTTATACCAAGATCATCGAGGCAGACCGACTGAGCATAGAGAACCGCTCAGGTCATGGCAATGCAATGGCCCAGGCATATAACCATATGATAATGCCCCTGGCAAACAGACAGGACAAGGTCACACAGGTCGTCTGGGGCATACAGGATTTCAGAAAGAGGTTTGGACGTCAACCCGAGGGTATGTGGCTTCCGGAGGCTGCAGTGGATACGGAAACACTTGAGATAATGAATGAACACGGTATCAGGTTCACGGTCCTTGCTCCGGGGCAGGCAGGGAGTGTCAGGCCGGTTGGAGGGGAAGAGTGGACTGATGTGTCGGGTGGCTCAATAGATACCACCCGGCCCTATCTGTGCAGGTTACCTTCAGGGGCTGAAATGCAGATCATCTTCTATGACGGGGGGGTTGCTCATGACGTCTCCTTTGGTGACCTGCTCAAAAGTGGTGAGTCCTTTGCAAACAGGCTCTTTGAGGCATTAAAGCACGGCAGGGACCATTCACCACTCGTTAACATTGCAACTGATGGTGAGACTTACGGCCATCATCACAAGTTTGGCGAGATGGCCCTTGCCTATGCAGTTGACCATATTGAGAGGGACCCCGGGGTCAGGCTGTGCAATTACGCTGAATATCTCTCTCTTAACAGCCCCTCACATGAGGTAAGGATTATCGAAAATACCTCCTGGAGTTGTGCCCACGGCATTGAGAGGTGGCGTTCTGATTGTGGTTGCGCCACAGGGGGGCATCCTGAATGGAATCAGGGGTGGAGGGCCCCTCTGCGTGAAAGCCTGGACTGGCTGAGAGAAGGGCTTGCACGGATTTATGAAGAACATGCTCCCCGTCTTCTGAAAGACCCATGGAGTGCAAGAAACAACTACATAGACGTGATACTGGAGCGTACAGACAATACAAAGGATATATTTTTCAGGAACAATGCCGTAAAGTCTCTTAACAGTGAGGAGAGGGTTACCGCGTTCAGGCTCCTTGAAATGCAGAGAAATGCAATGCTTATGTACACGAGCTGCGGCTGGTTTTTCGAGGACATCTCGGGCATTGAGACAGTACAGATACTCCGGTATGCTGCCCGGGCAATAGAGCTTGCCGGTCAGGTCTCGGGACAATGGCTTGAAGATGAGTTTCTTAAAAGGCTTGCAGGTGCAAGGAGCAATATTGAGGAGTTGGGCAATGGGGCGGATATATACAGGAGGTCTGTAAAGCCTTCAAGGGCGGATCTGAAGAGGGCGACAGTGCATGTGGCCATAAGCTCCTTTTTTGAAGAGTATCCTGAAGACACAGAGGTCTACTGTTACAGGGTGAAGACGGAAGATTATCAGAAACTGAGGCACGAGGATACAGAGATTGCGATCGGCAGGCTGCGAGTTACTTCCCTGATAACGGAAGAGACAGAGACCCTTGTATTTGCTGCCCTTCAACTCGGAGCGTATGATTATAATTGCGCTGTTACGGATTACACGGATAACAGGGAATACAAAAATATAAAAAAAGAGATGCTCTCCGGTTTCAGCCGGGGGGACATAGCGGGAATACTGAAGAATACAGAGAGGTTTTTTGGTCCTGAGCGCTATACAATCAAGGATCTTTTCAAGGACGAACAGCAGAGGTTGCTCGATGTTATCATCAAGGACAATGTTGAAGAGATAGAGAAAAACTTTGAGGGGGTGTATGAAAAGAACTCCTTCCTCATGGGCATGCTTGAGGACTTCGGTCACAGGATCCCGGGGGTCCTCATGATGGTAACCGAGATAGCACTGAAGCGGGAGATCCAGCAGGCTATACAGAGCAAGAGGGTGGACACGGAAAGGGTCGGTTTCCTGCTCCGGGAGATGAAGCGGTGGCATATAAAGCTGGATATGAAGTGGCTGGAGATGTTCCTGAGGCGAAGGCTCGAAGAAGAGATGAGGAGATTCAGTGAGGCCCCTGACTTTGAGCACCTCGAAAGGGTTAATGAAGTGCTGACTGTTGTCTTTCTCATGCCTGTGCAGGTGAATCTCTGGACTGCCCAGAATATATACTACGATATGCTGATGTCTGTATACCAGGATA
>BDTQ01000021.1 GCA_002898135.1 bacterium BMS3Bbin07 | reverse complement strand
GGGGTTTAAATGATGCAGGATACTTGATATAGTTTTTGCCAACCCTCTCTTTTACTTCAAATGAAGAGACCTCTTTCCGGCTGTCTCTCCCGAAAACCTTTATCATTAATTCAGCAGAACCGATGTTTAATTCACGGAGCCTGCCATTGAGTAACTTATCCGTTATTTCCCAGTAGACAAAACTCATATCTGCATTAACCGGCATTATTACAATCGTATCAATATTGTAGCCTTTAGGAATATCTTTACCTTCCATGCTGTTTTCAGACTCTTTCCTGACCTTTTGTTCCATCATCAACCCCGGGTTTTTCGATTTCAAGTGGGTAGAAACTCCTGAACCTCTAAAAAGAACTTTTTTTCCCAGTGGTAAGCTAACAAAAGGCTGTTGTCCCTGTCAACCTGAGGTACGAAACAGTGAAACTCCCCCGCTGACCTTATTAATGTTGTATCAGGGTTTTCCTTATGGTATACTCTCTTTAGTTCACCTATGCTGTTGACAAATCAGGGGTTTTCTGTAATTTTATCGGCGTTTTTTAAGGAATAAAGACATGTTTATTGTCATGGTTGCAACAGAGTGTGCTCCGGTGGCCAAAGTTGGCGGCCTTGCTGATGTGGTCTTCGGACTCAGCCGTGAGCTTGAGGTGAGGGGGAATTCCGTAGAGATTATACTCCCCAAGTATGACTGCATGAGATATGACCATATCTGCGGGCTTCAGGAGGCATTTCATGACCTCTTGGTGCCTTTTTACGATCAGTGGATACACTGCTCTGTCTTCTTCGGTTTTGTACACGGAAGGAAGTGTTTCTTCATCGAACCCCATTCGCATAATAATTTTTTTAACCGCGGCATTTACTATGGTCATCAGGATGATCCGGAACGGTTCGCCTTCTTTTGCAGAGCGGCACTCGAATTTATGCTGAAGTCAAACAAACAGCCCGACATCATTCACTGCCACGACTGGCAGACGGGCCTTGTGCCTGTACTCCTGTTTGACATATATAAATACCTGGGCATGTCCCATCCCCGTGTCTGTTACACCCTCCACAACCTCAAGCATCAGGGTGTAACAGGAGGGCACATACTGCGTGCAGTAGGTTTAAACCGGCCTGATTACTACGTTAACCAGGACCGCCTTCAGGACAATTTCAACCCATCTGCAATAAATCTGATGAAGGGAGGGATCGTTTATTCCAACTTTGTAACCACCGTATCTCCGGGATATGCCTGGGAGATACAGAACACAGACCTCGGGTACGGCCTCAACCATACCCTGCACGTGCATGGCCAAAAGTTTGGAGGTATCCTCAACGGCATTGACTACGATGTATGGAACCCTGAAATTGACTGCTATATACCGTATAATTACGGCATCGACACACTTGACGTCAAGTACGGCAATAAAGAGGCGCTTCGCCACCGGTTGCTGCTAAGGCAGGATTTTAAGCCTCTCATCTCGTATATAGGCCGGCTGGACCACCAGAAAGGGGTTGACCTTATAAAGCATGCAATCTTTTATGCACTGGACAACGGTTGTCAGTTCGTGCTGCTCGGCTCAAGCCCTGACCCCGGAATTAATGACTCTTTCCGGCACCTGAAGCATCATTTAAACAACAACCCTGATTGCCACCTTGAGATAGGATACAATGAAGAACTGTCCCACCTGATTTATGCCGGCGCTGATATGATAGTCATTCCCAGCCTGTTTGAGCCGTGTGGGCTGACACAGATGATCGCCATGAAATACGGCACCGTCCCCATTGTAAGGGCAACAGGTGGATTAAAGGACACTGTCTTTGATGCCGACTATTCAGACAAACCCTATAATGAACGAAACGGGTATGTATTCAATGATGCAAACCGTGAGGGACTGGAATCCGCCATGCACCGGGCTATCGGTATGTGGCATGCATATCCGCAATACTTCAGGGAGTTGATGGTAAACGGAATGAGATACGACTACTCATGGAACCATCCCGGACAGCATTACATGAATATTTATGAATACATCCGTGAGAAGTGAAATAAACACTTCTCAAAAGCATAATCCGCTCATTTAATCCTCCAGCCCCGGATCCCTTGTGGTTACAAGGACACGGCCCTCTCCCGGCTGCAGTTCGTATGAAAATGGTTCCGGGATGTAGTCAATGGGACCTTCCGGAGACACATCATTCAGCGGTGCCCTTGCCTGAACAAATTCATACAGGCTGTCTGCATAAAAATGCTGTCTGTTGTGGATGTCCTTATTGAGAATAAGGAGTGCCTCCTCATGTGTAGTAGTGGATGCCTTCCACATGATCAGTACATTAGGGTTACTGTGGGGTAACATCCCGGTTGGGGCATCTTCCTGAAAAACTACATACTGCTCCTTTATCCTGTTGACCTCCTCTATGAAAGAGGTCAGGTCAATACCGGTCTCCTCCCAATCCTCCGGCCTTGTTTTGACCACGTGGAGCTTTTTGCGAAAACCGAATTCAAATCCTATGGGCATCATAACCCCCGCAGAGTAGAGTGCAGAGAATAGGTATCGTTGCTTGAGGCCATTTATATTGCCTTGGAGTTCCTCGCAGAGCCTCACTGTATCATGGCTTTCCGGAAAACTTATTGACGGGGCTATCTCCCGTGTAAGGTGATACTGCTCCATCAGCCAGGGACTGTTAAAATCCCACCATTTGGAGCTGTTAAAAATATAATCAAAGCCGGCGCTGGCGGTCTTTCTGGTCTGGTCTGCCGGACATCCGAGGGTTTCGGCAAAAAAGAGGACATCCGGATATATCTCCCTTGTCTCGCTAATAAGCCTCTGCCAGAAGCTTTTCGGCACCTGATAGGCGGCATCACACCGGAATCCCTTAAACCCGAGCTTGATTAAAAACGTCACCACCTTGAGAAAAAACTGAAAGAGCCCTTCCTTGTCCCGTGTATTCCTGTGATCAAATCTTGCCAGGTCCTTCCATACAACCTTCTTCCCGTTTTCATCGCAGAATGGATGGGCAACCTTTCCGTCTTCCTCCCACTGAAACCATTCAGGGTGTTCCTGTATCAGGTCTGAATCAACGGCACAATGGTTAATAACAAGGTCTATCATCATCCTCATGCCCAGCTTACCTGCACTCCTTATGGCGCCCTCCACCTGCTGCCGTGGAGACTTTTTAGTTCGGGGATCTATCAGCAGAGGGTTAAAACTGAAGTAATTCTTTATCGAATACAGGCTGCCGGAGGAGCCGGGAAGGTGAATGGGGTTAACAAATATCCAGTTGAATCCCATATCAGAGGCCCTTACCAGGTGTCTTTCCCATTCAGTAAACCGTCCCGACAACAGGGGAAACAGATTGTAAACAATCATCTTTTCAGGTTTTCTCATCACTCTTCTCCTTAATTCATATAGAAGCTTTTATCCGGATACAGCAATAAAAACCTCAATTGTTGAAAGGGAGCGAT
>BDTQ01000020.1 GCA_002898135.1 bacterium BMS3Bbin07 | reverse complement strand
TTCCGATCTAAAAAAGGTCTTTTCCTTAAGATGTAAGGTATCATATCGAATTTTTGATGTCAAGAAACTGTTATGATTACCTGACACGTTTGATACAGGAGCCCGGCGATAAAAAGCCTTAAAATATCGCTTCCAACAACCTTTTATCTCCGGACCCGGGCATATAAACAATATAAACTGCGGATATAATCCAATGATTTTAAAAGAAACGGACAAGCTTCTTGTCGGAAAGTTTCTGAAGAGAATTCCTGCATTCGGAAATCTTTCGGATAAACGCGTAGATCAGATAATTAATGATTTCACTATTCGCACTTTTCGTGCAGGAGAGACAGTATTTTATCAGACCGACATGAGCACCGATATGTACATAATTCTCGAGGGCAGGGTTAAAGTCACCCTGTTGAGCGAGGAGGGTGATGAATTTGTCCTGACAGACCTTAATCAGGGTGACTTCTTTGGGGAATTGAGTCTTATTGATGGCAATCCACGCTCTGCTTCGGTTATAGCAGAGGAGGATTCCACCTTTGCAGTTTTAGAGAGAAACAGGTTTCTTGATGCAATTAAGGAGGACCCTGATATTGCAATCGATCTTCTGAAGTCTCTCGTGCAAAGACTGAGAACTGCAACCGAAAGGGAGGAAAGCCTTGCCTTTCTCGCTGTCCATCAAAGATTGGTTAAATTGTTCACAAAGCTCATAAAAGATGAGGGGAAAAAGCAAAAAAACAATTTCTACCTGCTCAAAAAACGAACCCATAAGGAGATCGCCGAAAGGATCGGGGCATCAAGGGAATCAGTCTCGAAAGTTATAAAAAAGCTTGTGTCAGGCAATTTGATAATTGAGGGCGGAGATGTGTTTTTGTTATCCCCTGATCTGTTTGAAGATATTGAAGAACCGACGGATTAAGCGCTCTTCCTAATCACGCTGAATTATTCCCCCGCCAAGCACCACATCACCGCTGTAGAAGACGGCATTCTGCCCCGGAGCAGGAGCCCACTGGGGTTCGTCAAAGACCAGTCTTGCCAGATCCCCGCCCTCTTCAATTAAAAGCTCTGCAGCCTCATCCCTCATCATGGAGCGGATCTTTGCCGTAACCCTCTTAACAGGCGGTACAGTCCAGTTCAGATCCCCTACCGTCATCTCCCTTTTAAATGCCATCTCCCTTGACCCCACATGAATTGCATTGTTTTCAGGGTCTATCTTTATCACATAGAGTGGTTCGGCAGAAGAGACATTAAGACCCCGTCTCTGTCCCACTGTATAATTAAATATCCCTTTATGCGTTCCTAATACACTGCCGTCAGGTCCTATAATCGGTCCTGGTTTTGCTGCCTCGGGAACGATATTGCTGATAAAAGACGGATAGTCTCCTTCCGGGATAAAGCATATCTCCACACTCTCAGGCCTTTGCGCAGCCGGGAGTTTCAACCCCCTTGCGATCTCCCTCACACTCTCTTTTGTGTAATTTCCCAGGGGAAAGAGAAGCCTGCACAGGGTATCCCGATTCAGTACATAAAGAAAATACGTCTGGTCCTTGACCGGATCAATCCCTTTTTTCAGGAGACAATGCCCGTCAACCCTCTCCACCCTTGCGTAATGCCCTGTGGAAATAAACTCAGCGCCGATAACCCCGGCTTCTTTCAGAAGATAAGGAAACTTGATATGGAGATTACAGAGCACGCAGGGATTCGGGGTTATCCCGTGCAGATAACCATCGACAAAGGGCTCTATGACCTTATCTATAAAATCCCCCCTGACATCAATCACCCTGTGAGTAATACCAAGTGCCTTTGCCGTCTCGGCCGCCCCATTTATCGCCTCAAGTGAGCAACACGTCCTGAAGTCCGTCCTCTCCCGGGCCTCCCACAGCATAAAGCTTACCCCTGTCACTTCATGGCCCTGCTCCCTGAGTAAATATGCCGTAACAGAGGAATCCACTCCTCCGCTCATTCCAACCACTACCTTTGCCATTTCTTACCCTCTTTCTATGGTGTATCCAGACAATAGAGATTCTGAAATAAATTCAGAATGACATATATCGTTATTTTCTGTTTGTACAAAAAACTTTTGACCAGCTTGAAACTCTTTATTTGTTTGCCGGTTCAATAACCTTGCCCCGGCAAGCAGAAACGAAATATAGCGTGGAGTATAATGATACCATATCCCTTGTTTTCAATAGCTTAATGCTTCACCTGAAGCAGACATGTAAGGGGATCATGTTTGAAAACCTCTTCAGTCTATATACTATTCTTGTCATCAGCTAAAGTGTGTGCTATGATTAAAATAGATAAACAGGTTAAGAGGAGGGAAAGATGAAGATATTGCTTGCTACAGACGGGTCGGCATGTTCAGAAGTTGCGGCAGGATTTTTATCCAGGCTCAATTTATCGTCAGACGATGAGATTATCGTCCTCCATGTATTAAGCTGGGGCCCCTATCATGATGACAGGGAATCCTATTATATAAGCATTAAATATTTTAAAGAGAAGATTGCCCCGCAGATACTCGATTCAGCAGTCGATATTTTAAAACCCGCAGAAGCAGGAATCAGCACGGCACTGGTCGAAGGGTTCCCTGACAAGGCAATTATTGAAGCAGCAGTGGCCTCCGATGTTGACCTGATAGTCATGGGCGCACGTGGAATAAAGGGTGTTAAATCGCTCTTCATTGGAAGTGTAACCAGGTCGGTTGCAATCAATTCACCAAAGCCCGTTCTTGTAACCAAACCTCCCCTCCGGGAGATACCCGGCAGGATGAGAATCCTCCTTGCCACGGACGGTTCTGACTCAGCTCATGCAACTGCTGCATTTCTTGCCTCGATCCCGTTCCCTGATGATGCCGAGCTAATAATTATAAATGTACTCCGTTCAGCCATTTCTGATATACCGGAAAGATTTATTATGGAAATAAACGATAAGATCAAAGAAGACGTTGCAAAAGTCAGGACAATAGAACTTGAAGAATCGTCCAGGATTATTGAGCAAGCCCGGCCATACTTGAACAAGAGATTTTCAAAAATTGAGGGGATTACAAAAGTTGGAGACCCCTCGATAGAGATACTCAACGCAGCGGGTGTATTCGGAGCAGACCTGATTGCCGTCGGATGCAGGGGTCTGAAGGGAATAAAGGGAATGATGGGCAGCGTATCAAGAAGTATACTCAGCCACAGTCAATGCCCGGTGTTGGTTGGAAAGAAAAGTTAAGGGCAACTTAAAGTCAGAAACAGAAGGTGAACAATGGACATTAAAAAAGTGAGGCTTGAGGATATCAGTAAAACTGAAAGGCCAACCCTTGGCGATGAGGTTCCGGTTGAGGTATTCCGGCTGCTTAGAATAATCGGAATGTACAGCATCCTGGGTGAAGGCTCAGGTTATACTCTGTATCTGGCAGGAAAAGAACTCGGTGTTGAGTTTGACGTAAATACGGTCGAGGAGCTTGCCAAACTCCTTAAGAAGCTGAAGATCGGTATTCTGACGGTTGTGGAATCATCTGACGATAGAATTGTTGTGAGAGTTGATGAATGCATAACCTGCGCCGGCCTGCCTGATATCGGCAAGATGATTTGCCACTTTGAAGGAGGAATTATTGCCGGAGCCCTGGAGAAGATACTGAAAAGGCCCACAAAGGGAGTTCAGACCAGGAGCCATACATCAGGCTTTGATCACTGCGAATTCCATATCCATCTGTTATGAGTATGACTGTCAGGATTTCATGAAAAATCACGAAAAAGATAACGACCTGACAAGAAAGAACCGGGAAATCAGTTCCCTGAAACTCGAGATTGAGGAAGTTAAAAGACTGACAGCCATAAATGAAAAACTCTTGCTGGCCAGCATCAGGGAACAGGAAAGACTCCTCAACGAACTCTCCAAAAGGTCAGAGGTAATCCTGAAAAAGGGTTTGGAGATAAGAGAACTGAAGGCCTTTAACAAGATTATTGCAGTAGCAAGTAAACACCTCAGCATCAAGGACATCCTTAAATACAGTCTTCAAGTCATTATCAGCTCCCTTGAATCCCTGGAAAAGGCTGTGGGCAGGGAGGTGAAGATAAGCGGGGGCATATTCCTCATCGATGAAGCGACTGAAGAACTCGTTCACTTCACATCCTCCGGAATTTCCCCTGAAGCCCTGGGCTGCAGGGGAAGGGTAGCTCTGGGTAAGTGCATATGCGGCATGGTTGCACAATCCGGAGAAGTCGATATAATCCCTTACTGCCGGGCTGAAACACATCACGGGGGAATGCTCCCAGCCTGCAAGGAGGAGGACCATGCCCATGTCAGCATTCCACTAAAGTCAGGGGACAAGGTTCTGGGTCTCATTTATCTCTATTTTGTCCCCCCCGGTTATCTGCATCTCGCCTCTGATGTTAGCATCTTCTCGTCAATCGGGAACTACCTCGGACTGCGTATTGAAAAGGCCAGACTTTATGAAAAGGTACAGGAACTTGCCACCCACGACGGCCTTACCGGGCTAAATAACTACAGGGAATTCCACAACCGCCTTGATCACGAGTTCCAAAGGGCAAAGAGATACACAAAAACTCTTTCTCTCCTCATGACGGACATCGACCACTTCAAACTGTTCAATGATACCTACGGTCACATGTCAGGAGATGAGGCCCTGAAAACCATTGGAAGACTTATCAGAAACCTTGTCCGGAGTGTAGATATACCTGCCAGATACGGTGGAGAGGAATTTGCTGTAATTCTCCCTGATACTCCATTGAAGCAGGCTGAACTGGTAGCGGAAAGGCTGCGCTCTTCAGTGGCAGGCCACCCCTTTTTCGTAGACGGCAAAACCGTCTCGCTAACCATAAGTATCGGGATAGCCTCTTTTCCGGAAGACGCTGATACAAAAGAGGAACTGATAAAAGCAGCGGACCGGGCCCTGTATTGCGCAAAAAACGGGGGCCGCAACAGGGTATACAGGTTTACGAGAGGGAAAAATCCGTGCAACAGGGTTACAATCCCCGGTGCAGATTAATTATGACCCGGGAGGGCCTTCGTACTCTTTAATCTCATCACGGGAAGCTGTATGAATGGAGCGCAGCCTGAGGAGTTTATGCACATCCTCCAGGACAAGATAAAGAGAGGGGATAAGCAGCAGGGTAATCCCTGTAGCAAAGAGTATCCCGAAGGCAAGGCTTATGGCCATGGGAATGAGGAACTGGGCCTGCACGCTCGTCTCCATTATCATGGGCATCAGTCCGAAAAATGTTGTTAAAGACGTCAGAAGGATCGGCCGGAACCGCCGCTTGCAGCCATCAATCACGGACTGAAAGAGTTCAGTCCCCTGCCGCCGGTTCCTGTTCATCTTGTCAATCAGAAGGAGGGAATCATTGACAACAACCCCTGAAAGGGCAACGATCCCAAAGATGCTGAGGATGCTCAGCTTGAACCCCATTATCAGATGCCCGGCAACAGCGCCCACCATACCGAAGGGAATAGCCGCCATTATCAGCAGGGGCTGGCTGTAACTTTTAAAAGGAATGGCAAGCAGGGCATACATGGCGAGCAGGGCAAGCATAAACCCCTGAACCATACTCCCCATGGATTCTATTCGCTCCTTTTCTTCTCCTCCCATATCAAAAGCCAGTCCCGGATAATCATTGGCCAGCCTGCTGAGAATGCCCTGTTTGAGGTCAAAAAGTATCTCCTCGGCATTGGCTGTCTTATCATCCACGCTTGCCGTGACATTGATTACTCGTTTCCTGTCTGTCCGGTTGATTTCACTGAAACCCCGTCCCTCAGTAATATAGGCTGCCCTGGTCAGGGGAAGCTCCCCTCCATCCGGAGTCCGGATTCTCATTGACTTCAGGTCCCAAAGGCTCTTTCGATCCTCTTCAGGGTATCGGACAACGACCTTGACCTCATTACGCCCCCGCTGGAATCTCAGGGCCTCGGCCCCGTAAAAAGCCCCGCGGACCTGCCGGCCCAGGCCCTCCTCCGTAACGCCGAGGGTGCGGGCCTCAGGGGTAAGCCGGAACTTGAGCTCCCTCTTCCCCTTAAAATAATTGTCCTCTATATCTCCGACACCCGGGTATTGGGCCAGGGCCTCCTTAATCCGTTCCGAGGCAATGTCAAGAACTCCGAAGTCCTCATGGGCAAGTTGTATATCAATATTGGCGCCCATCCGAACCACATTGGACGTAAATACAATCGATTCCACACCCGGAACATCACCCACCTTTGAACGCCACCGGTTTGCAATCTCCACTGCCGGGATACCCCGCTCCTCGCTCTGTTTCAGAAAAAGGGCCATATCAGAGAGATGAGTCCTGGAATCAACACTTGACCCCACATTTCCTGCCTCAACCATGGTACCTCCCACCACGGCATATACATCCCGCAGTATGGAGTCGCCCCCGGGACGTTTCCTGTCATACTCTGCCACCACCTCCATTGCCTTCTCTTCAAGGAATTTCTGCACCCTCGCTGTTTCCTCTACAGGTGTTCCGGGAGGCATCTTCAATGAGACGATAATCACATCACCATCCACAACAGGCATGAAATGGAACTTCAGTATCCCCCCCTTGACAATTCCCACGGTTAACAACAGGAGGGCAATGCCTGCCGCTACAGTGGTATAACGGTTTCTCAGACAGAACCTCAGAAAACGATGGTATGGACCTGATATAAACATGTCAAGCTTCCTGCCGAAACCGGTACGGACCCGGTCGATAGCACCGATCAAGCCTCGCGATACAGGACGGGGCCCTCCCATGGCCAGATGTGCCGGCAGCACAAAAAGGGATTCTATAAGTGACAGGAGCATCAGAGAGACCACCACCAGCGGAATAACCCGGATAAACTTCCCCATCATGCCGCTGACAAAGACCAGTGGGAGAAAGGCCGCCACAGTGGTCAGGACTGAAAACGTTACAGGGACAGCCACTTCAAGGGCACCGTCTATCGCTGCCTGAAGATAGGGCTTGCCCTTCTGACGCTGCTCATAGATATTTTCACCTACTATGATGGCATCATCCACCAGGATTCCCAGCGCCAGGATAAAGGCAAACAGGGATATCATGTTTATGGATACGTCCATGTACGGAAAGAGGAGCAAGGCCCCGAGAAAGGATATGGGAATGCCGAGCATGACCCAAAGGGCCAGCCGGATCTCGAGGAAGAGCCCGAGAATAATAATCACCAGGGTCAGACCGAGGAAGGCGTTCTTCTCCAACAGGCTCATGCGGCTGTGAAGGAGCTCCGAGGTGTCATTCCAGCCGGCAATCTTCAGTGAATCAGGCAGGGAGTCTCTCTTCTGCTCCACATATTTCTTTACAACCTCTGATATCCTGATCGGTTTCTGCTCACCTACCCGGAAGACCTTCACCATGGCTGCGGGCTTACCGTCAAACCTGGCAAACATCCCGGTATCGGCAAAGGCATCCTTAACTTTTGCTATATCTCCAAGCCTTACCCTGGTGCCATCCGGCCTCGTGAGCACGGTTATATCGGCATACTCAGGCCCGAAATGCCGGCGGCCCTTTGTGCGCAGAAGGATCTCGGAGCCCCGGGTCTTGATTGTACCTCCCGGCAGGTCTATGGAAGCCAGTCTCACCTGTTGAGCCACCTGCTCCATGGTCATGTTGTAACGCCGAAGGTTTGCTTCCGGTATCTCAACGGCAATCTCGTAAGGCCGCACACCCGTGAGCTCAACCTGGGTAATCTCCGGATGGGAAAGCAGTTCCTCACGGATGATTTCGGCCTGCTCCCTCAGTGTCCTGTCCGAGGCGTCACCGTAGACCACAACCGAGATCACCTCAAAGCGGTTAAGGAGCTTGGTAATCACCGGTTTCTCGGCATCCACCGGAAAGGTGATAATCCGGTCCACCTCGCTCTTTATCTCCTGAAGCTTCAGGTCAGGGTTCTCCCCCGGCAAAAGCTCGGCCCTGACCGTACCAACACCCTCCTTGGCCACAGACCTGATCTCCTTGATCCCCTCCACACCCGTAAGGTTCTCTTCAATCTGAAGAAGTATCCCCTCTTCCACCTCCTCGGGTCCGGCGCCGGGATAAGTCACGGTAACCTGAATAGTGTCCAGGCTGATCTCCGGAAAGACCTCCTGTTTGATCGAGGAAATCCTGATCAGACCGCCGACCACCAGGATTATCATGAGCAGGTTGGCGGCCACATGATTGCCGGCCATCCACTTGACTGCTCCTCTCATAGTCCTTCCCCCTCATCCAGGAGCCGCAGCTTCATACCCTCAGCCGCCCCTGAAATGGATGTGAGGACAAGGCGTTCCCCTTCCTTCAGGCCATCACTGATAATCACGCTCTCCTGCTTCCGCCGTACGACAGTCACCGGCCGGATATTCAGTCTGTCCTCTCCGTTCACAACCCATACTGTATTATTCTCCCGAAGGGCATTTGCCGGAACGGGAAATACACCTGACAATACTTTACCGTAGAATGTGACCTCCACAAACATGCCCATCTCCAGGTCAGGCTCATTATTATTTCTCCGTGTGTTCAGATAATAGGGATCATCCACAGCCACCACAACCCGTGCCATACGCCCTTTGGGGTCAACCTCCCCCAGAGAACGAACCACCCGGCCCTGCCGGCTGAAGGATTGCCTTCCAACGGTAATTTTCACTGTAGCAGGGGAGCCCTTATCCTCAGCTCCCTGACGGGGGATACGCAACCACTGCAATTCCTCCAGGGAGAGGGGGACAACAATCTCGGCCGTTTCAGTCCCGGCCAACACAGCAACACTGCTGCCGGCACGCACATACTGTCCTGCTTCGACCCTCTCAGAACGAACACGGCAATCAAAAGGTGCGTAGATACGGGTACGCTGCAGATCAAGTTCAGCCTGGTTTAAAGCAGCCCCGGCCGCTGCCACATCAGCCCGGGCCTTCTTTATCTGGGGCTCATAGAGGACCAGGGGGTTGGGTTTTTCGTTCTTGTCCGTTGCCGGATTATCCATTGCCAGTCCTTTCCACTCCCGGCGGGCAATCAGGGCACTGCTCTCCACTTTGGCAAGCTCAAGTTCGGCCTGAGCCAGGGCAGCCCGGGCACGGACTACAGCCAACCGGTAGTCAACAGCCTCTATCTCAAAGAGGAGATCGCC
>BDTQ01000019.1 GCA_002898135.1 bacterium BMS3Bbin07 | reverse complement strand
AGCACATAACTTGTTTACCTGGAATCCAGTATGCTGAGGACAGACAGCAGGAGGCGTGGCTAATGCATTAACACCCACTTGCGGGAGGGAGATGCAGAGCTTGGAAGATTACTGAATGATGGAGATGTTGTTTGTCATCCCTTTATTGTCGGCGAATTCGCTTGCGGGAATCTCAAAAACAGATCCGAGATACTTTCTCTCTTTCAAGCGTGTAAAACGTCAAGTATAATTCCCGAGCAACGACAATTAGAAATCCCTAAATGTCGTTAGTGAATAATCAGCTTGCCTCCTTCAATTTTCGATTTTTAGCGGTAATTATTCGATAACTTGGAATATTGAGTTCCAGAATTACGCTGTGATGCACGATCCGGTCGACAGCCGCAGCTGTCATCATGGGATCTTTGAATATTTTTTCCCATTTTGAAAAGGGCAGATTTGATGTAATCATGACACTGCCCTGCTCATATCGTTCAGCCAGGAGGGTAAAGAGAACCTCCATTTCTTCCTTTTCCTGCTGTACATAACCAATATCATCAATGATTATTGCATCAAAGCGGCTGAGTTTCTTCAGGAGCCTTGGAAGGTGCAGGTCCTTTTTGGCCAGAAGAAGTTCCTGCAGCAGTAAAGCACACGTACTGAAGTAAATTCGTTTATCCTGTCTGATCAATTCCTGTCCCAGTGCGCATACCAGATGTGTTTTGCCGCTGCCGGGATTGCCGAAGATCAGCACATTTTCGTTGTGATTAATGAAGTCCCCCATCATAAGTGTTTTAATTTGACGGTTTACTTTTTGTGGCAGTCGCTTCAGTTCAAATGTTTCAAGATTCTTCTCAAGAGGCAGCCGTGATTCGCGTAATCTCCGATCTATACGTCGTATGCGCCTTGTTTGGCACTCTGCTTCAAGCACGCTCAGTAAAAATGCCTGATAACTGAGTGATTCCGACTCTGCCTGTTCTGCCAGCTCAGTATATCGTTTATGGGCTGTTGTCAGGTTGAGCTCCATCAAACAGCTATTTAATTCAACCTCTTGTTTCTTAGCCATAACAGGTCACCTCCTCAAGAAGCGCGTCGTAGGATTCAAGACTGTTGGTTTCTACAACGACGTCTGTTGCTAAAGGAATACTGTTTTGCCGGCCAATGAGATGCTGTACGTTTAATGCTGTGATCTCTTTGTCTTGCTCCAGCAAATACCGGATAGCGTTTTCTGTCACACTCTGCCCTTCTTTTGCCGCACAATACAGGATTCTTACATACTGCCTGTTGGCCTGTAACGTCATATTTGAACGCAGCCAGTCATATGCCATCCGAAACCAGCTTGACGGGAACAAATCTTCTTTATATCGATAATTCTCAAATGCACCGGGTTTGCGTACCAGCCAGTCTATGATATGCCGGTAGTTAATCCGGTGTTTGCTTTCACCTGACAACCGCTTAATTCGCTCAACCAGCTTCTGTGCATACCAGATCTCTATATAATCTACATATATCCTTGCCTGTACTTTCTCCCCGATAAGACGGCTGTGAACAGAATAGGTATTATGCTGCAGATGTATGGTGCTGCTTTTGCCAACTTTGATATTGTCTATTATTTTGTGATCATTGAAACGTCTGGCGGGTAGCATTCTGAGTACACTCAATTCCTCTGCGAACCGCTCACTGCGTCCCGCATTGAGCTGCCCGGCTATTCTGCGTAAGAATTGCTCATATTCAGCTATGCTGTGAAATTCCTTGCTGCCCCGCAGCATGAGTGCCTGGGATACCGCCCTTTTAAAGTGCCGGTGTGATGTTTCTACATCTCCATTTTCGTGAGCGGCTCTTACGTTTGTCCTTTCAGGTGTTATTCCATAATGACGCAGTAGTGACCGGTAGTTGCGAGTAAAAGTTTCGGGATTGCAATCCTTATTCACGGCTGCACTCATACGGTCTGATCGGTGCCGGGCCGGAACTCTTCCCACTTCCCATAACGCATTCTGCAGCCCCGCGCTTAAACTTTCAAAACTCTCTGAATTGCATATGGTAAATGTCTCCCAGTTTGAGTAGGTCAGTACAAAATGATATACCAGATGCTTAAACATCTCTCCGCGAATTGTTATGCCAAGACTGCTCATGTGGGTGAAATCCGATGCACACAACTCCCCAGGATAGTGCTTCTGCGCAAAATACACTTCTTTTGCCGGACCCTCTGTAGCTCGCCAATATTTCAGCTTGCGCTGAAGCGTGCGAAGCTGATTGTCCTGATACTGCCCTGGAGTTGCGTTTTGAAGGTATTCAAATATCGTTTTGCCCTCAAGGCCGGGGTTGATATCCAGCATTTCAAGTATTGCCGGCCAGTCCTCCTCAAATGGATCTTTTCGTGTCTTCCAGTCATGCGTGGACTTGATCTGGCTTGGTAACTTCCCGTCTCTTAAGTATTTCCGGGCAGTTTTGGCGTCCATTCCTGCTTTCGCTGCTGCTATGGTTCTGCTTTTTCCCTTCTCGTTGAGCATAAATAATCTCCTTACCTGTTGATCTGTTACCATTTACGCCTCCTTTATTAAGACGTAAATAGTTTATTCCCTTTTACTGATTTTCGGGATTTCTAATTGTCGCCAGTCGGGAATTATTATTATCGCTCAACACAAGCGCTTCCTATGGCGATTCAGGCAGAATACGGAGAAGTTATGCAGTTTATAGAGCATTATCGACTTATGGGCAAGGGGTTAGGTTACATCGATATGCATTTGCTTGCGTCGGCTCTAATAACAGAAATTCCGCTCTGGACACTCGATAAAAAATTAAAGGAGGCTTCTATAAAGTTGCGCATAGCTTTTCACAATAAATAATTCTGATAACACTATGTCACGTCCCAGGTAACTGAGACCACCAAATTTATAAGAATACTTCTTCTATATTTTTAATTCAACATTTTTCACCTGAACTTTCCCAATTAGGCGATAACCCCAATGAAACTTTTCGCGAAATACTTGACAATCTTATCGCAATACAGTATATTAGTTATTAAGTAGTTACTTATAAGGATGTGTGCGTTATGAAAGAAGCAGCAGAACTATTTAAAATACTTTCAGTAGATAAAAGAATAGAGATCATCGAGCATCTTAAAAAAGAAGCTATGAGCGTTAATGCCTTAGCCGCTGCTTTAGGGATAACGCAGTCGGCAGTGTCACAACACTTGCGGGTACTCAAAGCTGCAGGTCTTGTGAAAGATAAAAGAGAAGGGTATTGGATATATTACTCTTTAAACCGGGAGACCCTGGAAGAATGCCGGCAAAGACTTAATCGAATTTGTACCTGTGGATGTTTGGGTAGACAAGTGAGCATGGGGAAAATACACAAAGCAAAATCAAAATAAGGTTATTTTTTACCAATATATATAAGTAACTACGCATTAACTTAAACAGAAAGGAGGTGATAATAATGGCAAAGGAAACAAAAAAACAGCCTGAAGAAAAGAAAATTCAAATCAAAAGCGAGACAAAAAGCTCATGTGGCTGTGGCTGCCTTCCGCCTATAAAGACAAAATAGGCAAATCCTTGCTCAGGGGAAGCAGGTTGCTCAAATACAATCTGCTTCCCCGGTCTATAAACCAACTTTTTACGGAGGATAATAATGATAGAGCTACTATTGGCGATATCTTATTGGTTGCATCTCTTAGCGACGGTTATATGGATTGGAGGAATTACCTTTATACTTTTTATTGCCATACCATCGTCAAAGCAGGTTTTGGGTGCAGAAAGCGGGAAACTAATGGGAGAAATTTCTAAAAGATTTACTCCTTTAGCAAACTATAGTATAATTCTTTTAATTGTTACAGGGATTGTATTAACAATATTCAATAAAAATTTTTCCGGGCTTGAGCTCTTTGGAAATAATTGGACTTTGGTTTTGACATTAAAGCACATTACAGTTTTAGTAATGGTTGCTGTTCACTTTTATAGAGGTTTGGTGCTAACTCCGAGGATTGGAAGAACCGGATCCACAAATAAAAAAGCATCTTTACAGAAATTATCCCTGAATTTAGTAAAGGTAAATTTCGTTTTAGGTGTATTGGTGTTATTGCTGACTGGAATTGCATCTGTGCTTTAATTTTTGCGTTTTACGTGTGTTGATTTTGTTTTAGAATTATGATATTATCATTGTAAAAAGGAGTGGCTATGATAAAAACAGATGAACTTATTTCTGAAGCGATCTCTCTGCCTGTGGAGGTCAGGACATTACTGGTGAATAAACTACTTGAAAGCCTTAATCCACCAGATAAAGAGATTGATAAATTATGGGTTAAAGAAGCAGAGAAGAGAGTTGAAGATATAAGGACAGGAAAAGTTAAGACAATTCCAGGCGAAGATGTTTTTAGAAAGATTCGTAAAAAATCAATCGGTTGAATAAAAAACCAAATTATTGGCACGACAGAATAGAATAAGAGGCGCCCAACCCAGCTATCATATTGATTCCAACAACCTTTTTATCCTTGGTTCGGGTATTCTATTGCCGGTCTAATATTTTGCAGGCACGCATCGATACGCGCATCAGGTTGTTTTTGAGTGAGGCATTAGAGCCTCCTTAAAGTTAGCACAAGAGTTCCGCAAGAGGCTCCTTAGTTGTGATCAAAGATCAATATAGGTATTGGGTGCAAAGTTTGTGGCCATTGTCCAGACCGTAGCCCTGCCCTTTTTCAGCCTGAAGACCGCCAGGCCGTCATACCCCTGTGCTTCAATCCACGGCTTCAGGAAATCACGTTTCGATACGATTTCCTGCTTCAGCGCCATATCCTCTACCTGTTCCACTTCGCCGCTCACCCGAACCTGGATGAGATTCTGCATGTCCTGATTGTTAAAGCAGAGTTCCACTTGCGGATTCGCGCGCAACTGCCTGTACAGGTCCTTGAACTTTCCGGTATGGAAAATTATGCCGTTGTCATCAGCCCGGTATACCAGAATGCCACGTACATGGGGAACGTTATTCTCGGACGTGGCAAGATGACAGGCCTGATTTTCGTTGATTAGTGCAAATATCCCGTTCTTGTCCATAAAATCCTCCTCTTTGCAATAGCTTGTTCTTCTAATATACATCTTAAAGGATTACCATGACCCTTTTCTTTCAGAATCTTATCTTTTTCTTGAACTATCCTGCTTTATTGGGATTTTTGATACCCTAACGTTACTGCTACAGGGATTTCTCATACAATTATATCCAACATTGGAAAACGGGTGTTGCTTCGTGAAAATCGGTGATAATTATAAAAACCAGAGGACTACTTGCGCATTACTAATCAAATTGATATAATGACTGAGATTATCTAATGTTCTGATTCAGGAAAACCCTATGGAGGGACGGATGAAACCAAGAAAAATTAAAGATAACATTTACTGGATGGGTTCTGTGGATTGGGACAGGCGCCTCTTCGACTCTCTCATCCCTCTGCCGGACGGAACAAGTTACAATGCCTATCTTATTGAAGGCAGTGAGAAGACTGTTTTAATTGATACGGTTGATCCATCCATGGTTGATGAACTGCTGACACAGCTTGAAAATGTCTCCAAGCTTGATTACATAGTTTCGCTTCATGCTGAACAGGACCATTCAGGCAGCATTCCTCTTGTGCTCTCCAGATACCCTGATGCAAAACTGATTTCCAGTCCCATGGCAAAAGGGTTGCTTATGGAGTTTTTGCATATACCCGAGGAATCCTTTATTACTGTCAGTGACGGCGAAACAATCTCGCTCGGGGACAAGACGCTGAAATTCATCTACACTCCGTGGGTACACTGGCCTGAGACGATGGTGGCTTACCTGGAAGAAGACAAAATCCTGTTCAGCTGTGATTTCTTTGGTTCCCATATTGCAACAACCAGTCTGTTTGTTTCAGATGAAGGGCGTGTTTACGAGGCAGCCAAACGTTACTATGCCGAGATCATGATGCCCTTCCGAACCATGATCAAAAAAAACCTGGAAAAACTCGCAGCTTTCGAGATGGCTATCATAGCCCCAAGTCACGGGCCTGTTTATCCTCGCCCGGCCTTTATCCTTGATGCCCATAAAGAGTGGATAGAGGCACCATCGAAGAACCTCGTAGTGTTACCTTATATTTCAATGCATAACAGTACAAAGCTGATGGTGGATTTTTTTGTTTCATCACTGGTAGAGAAAGGCGTTGCTGTCGAACAATTCAATCTGGCCGTGACAGACACAGGGAAGCTGGCAATGGCTCTCGTTGACGCAGGGACTATAGTTATTGGGACCCCAACGGTTCTTGCAGGTCCCCATCCCTACGCCGTTAATGCTGCTTTTCTGACTAATGCATTACGTCCTAAAGCCAGGTTCCTGTCAATTATCGGTTCCTACGGGTGGGGCGGCAGGACTGTAGAAATCCTGTCGGGGATGCTATCTAACCTTAAAGCAGAGGTTATAGAACCTGTTCTCGTCAAAGGCTTACCTTCTAAGGCTGATTTTAAAGCCCTTGAGAATTTGGCTGAGACCATAGCGACAAAACACAAAGAAAATGGATTGGTATAGCCCGTTCTCTCCTGACAACCTGGTCAAGTTGACCGCAAACAGCACGGCGGTTTTTTTCTTAAAACAACCCTGGAAAGTTTTACGGCAAAGGTGCAAGCAGATTAAGGCCCTCGGTCTCTTTAAAACCCATCATGATATTCATGTTCTGTATTGCCTGGCCTGAAGCCCCTTTCAGAAGGTTGTCTATTGCAGTAACAACAACAAGCGTTCCTGTCCTCTGATTAACCTTCATCCCGATATCACAGAAGTTCGTTCCACGGACATTCCTGACATCAGGCAGATTCCCCTCATCATAAACCCTTACAAAAGGCTCTTTCCTGTATATATCCCGATAACGTTCAAGAAGATGGCCTGTTGAAGCGTCCCCCTTCAGCCTGCAATAGATGGTGGTCAGGATTCCCCTGTTTACAGGCAGCAGGTGGGGTGTGAAGTTGATCGTCACCTGTGTGCCATGGATTATGGAGAGTTCCTGCTCAATCTCGGGGGTATGCCTGTGCGTGGCAATCCCGTAAGCCCTGAAGGACTCGTTTACCTCACAGAAAGAATAGGGGATAGCGGCCTTTCGCCCTGCCCCGGAAGTGCCTGACTTTGAGTCTATAACTATGGAGCCGGCCTCAATCAGACCCTCTTTTAAGGCAGGATAAAGACCGAGCAGCGCCCCTGTAGGATAACAGCCCGGATTGGCCACAACCCTCGTCTTCTTTATATTCCTGCGGTAGATTTCCGGCAATCCATAGACTGCCTTCTTGAGCACTGAGGGATATTCGTGTCTGGTGCTGTACCATTCTTCGTATACTGCCGGGTCTTTCAGCCTGAAATCGGCTGACAGGTCAACAACGTGTTTTTTCCTTGAGTAGAAGAAATTGACTGCTTCCTGCGAGGCTGCATGGGGAAGGGACATAAAGAAGAGATCAGCCTTTTTGAGGAGAATCTCCGGCCTTAAAGGCTCAAACTCAAGATCAAGCGAGCCCATGAGATGGGGAAACAATTCCACGACTTTCCTGCCGGATGAACGCTCTGAGGTAACAGCCGTTATCTTGACTTCGCGATGCAGAGAAAGGAGGCGGAGCAACTCGCTGCCTGCATATCCGCTACCACCGCATATAGCCACTTTAAGCATCTTTTTACCTGGACATAGATAAACCGCAAGGAACGCAGTGGTGCGCAGAGAAAAGAAGTAAAAAGTTTCTCTCTGCGTTCTCCGTGCTCTCTGCGGTTAACTGGATTTTACCTCTTGGAGAACTGGAATCTCTTCCTGGCGCCCTTCTGGCCGTACTTCTTTCTTTCCCTCATCCTGGGGTCCCTGGTGAGTAATCCTTCTTTCTTGAGCTTCGGCCTCAGGTCGGAATCAACATTAAGCAATGCCCTTGCAATCCCGTGCCTTACAGCTCCGGCCTGACCTGAAAGGCCACCACCATCAACAGTCACCTGGACATCAAGCTTGTTATACATCCCTACAAGCTCAAGTGGCTGCCGGACTACCATCCGGAGGGTCTCCCTCGGGAAATACTTCTCGATAGGCCGCTTGTTAACCACTACCTGTCCTGTCCCCGGCTTTAAGATAACCCTTGCAACCGAGGTCTTTCTCCTGCCTGTTGCCTGATATACAATCTCTGCCATCCACCACTCCTTGTTCGTTAGTTACTTGTTTATCAGTTATTACGTATTTTCAAAATAACCTGAATAAACGCCTTTACAGAGTTATTGTCTCCGGCTGCTGGGACTTATGAGGATGTTCATCCCCACGGTAGACCTTCAGCTTTTTAAGCATCGCCCTTCCGAGTCTGTTTTTTGGCAGCATGCCCCAGACAGCATCCATAATGACTGATTCCGGCTTGCGCTGCAGTCTCTTTCTTGCAGTCTCGGCCTTTATGCCACCAGGATAACCTGTATGATGATAATAAATCTTATCGTCAAGTTTCTTTCCCGTTAATTTCACCTTCTCTGCATGAACTACCACAATGAAATCTCCAGTGTCAACATTCGGAGTAAAGTGGGTC
>BDTQ01000018.1 GCA_002898135.1 bacterium BMS3Bbin07 | reverse complement strand
GGGTAGCAGATGATCTCCGGTGCCCCTGCCTTCAATCAGGAAATAACAGGTAAAAACATGCTTTACGGAGGTATCTGTTTTATAACAGACAGCAGTCTCTCTGCCCTGAGCGTTGAGGAGACGGTAAGAAGAGTCCTTGATGCCGGTGTCAGGTGGATACAATACAGGGAGAAGGCCC
Source organism: bacterium BMS3Bbin07 (assembly GCA_002898135.1). GTDB lineage: Bacteria > Nitrospirota > Thermodesulfovibrionia > Thermodesulfovibrionales > JdFR-85 > BMS3Bbin07. The sequence goes on along the minus strand of BDTQ01000018.1, from coordinate 7,807 downwards.
TCTGCAGACGGGATATGTTTTTGCAGGCAGAGAGGCTCAGGAGATTGACGAATGACTATAAGGCCATATTAACCGTCAATGACCATGCGGATATAGCCCTTGCAGTAGATGCAGACGGAGTCCACCTTGGTCAGGATGACCTTCCTCTAAAGGCAGCAAGGAAGATTATGGGGAAAAAGATCATCGGAATATCCACACACGATATGAATCAGGCGAAGGAGGCCCGGCGTAATGGTGCAGACTATATCGGTTTTGGCCCCGTTTTTCAAACCTCTACAAAAGATGCAGGCACTCCCAGGGGGCTCGATCTCCTGAGGGACGTTGTGTCGTCTATAGATATCCCTGTTGTGGCGATAGGAGGGATTAACCTGAAGAACCTCGGGGATGTCATGAGGCACGGTGCCTCGGCCGTTGCTGTTGCCTCCGGAATCCTGAAATCCCCTGATGTCTGCCGTACTGCACAGGATTTTGTTAATATAATATATGCAGAGATATAATTCATTCGGTCATTACATAAAATCCCTCTTTGGCCTGACTGTCTACAAGGTGAATGTGGATGCAGGGTTTACGTGTCCCAACAGGGATGGTACTGCCGGGTATGGCGGGTGTATATACTGCAACAATGACAGCTTCAGGCCCTCCTCATGCCGCTCGGTTCTCCCGCTCAAAGAGCAGATAAGCAATGGCGCAGTTTTCCTCAGGAGGAGATACAAGGCGGAGAAATTTATCGTCTATTTTCAGCCATACACAAATACCCACGCACCAGTGGATGAGCTTGAGCGCCTGTACAGGGAAGCCCTGAAGAGCCCTGATGTGATAGGGCTTGCCATAGGCACGAGGCCGGACTGTGTTGATGAGGCAAAGATCAGGCTTCTTGAGGAACTCTCAAGGGATTACTTTATCCTTGTTGAATACGGGCTTCAGTCCATCTATGACCGGACACTCGATTTTATCAACCGGGGTCATGATTATGCAGCATTTCTCAGGGCAATCGAACTTACCGGAGGAAAGGGTATTCATATTGGTGCCCATCTTATAGTCGGTTTTCCAACGGAGACCGAAGAGGAGATGCTTGAGACGGCGGATGCAATATCCGGGCTGCCCGTTGAGTTTCTGAAGATACACCAGCTTCAGGTGATCAAGGATACCAGGCTGGAGAAGCTATACAGGGAAGACCCTTTTCATCTCTTTGATTATGATGAGTATCTCGACTTTGCAGTCAGGTTTATCGAGAGGCTTTCACCCTCGATAGTCCTTCAGAGGGTCTTTGCAACAGCGCCCGACGATATGCTTATAGCGCCACTGTGGGGCAAGGGCAGGCAGGAGATACTGAGGGATATCGGAGAGCGGTTTAATGAGCTTGATACATATCAGGGTAGACTTTACAAGTCTCCTGCGGTGGAGGTCCTCCACGTAGAATAGTTGCCCGCCTTTCAGTCTTAATGCATTCCGTGTCTGCCTTTATGCCTTCTGTACTTCTTGCCTGGCGGAAACTCCTTCCTGTGTTTATCAAAATAGATATAAGGCCTGTCAACATCGAGTTCAATAGTGACAAACTCGTCAGGTCTTATCACGATTGTGGGTGGCAGTACAGGAGCGGCTATCCATGCGCCGTCGGCAAGATAGAAATAAATCTTACGGTTGACGTCGAAATATACAAAGGCGGATGGATAGTAGTAATAGATGTGCGTTGCCTTGCATCCATGTGCCGGGGGTAATGGACGCGGGCCGGGTCTGCCCTCTATCGCCACGCACGAAGTGATGAACATGGCCAGTATTATTAACAACAGAGCTGTTTTTTTCATACCAACACCCTCCATATAAATCCTTGACAGAATGTTTTCATCTCTTTTCTTCAGGTCTTAAGATAATTATCATGCATTTATCCCGTTTTGTCAAGACCCGGAGTTTTAAAGGCGAAATTGCTTCTCGGTACAGTATGTGCTAAAATTCAGGCATGTTTCTTATATTGCGGAAGAGCCGGATTATGTGCCTCCTGATTGTTTTAATAATAATAATAATAACAACAGCAGCAGGGGTGTTTACGAGTCTCCACCCCTCGGCAGCCGCAGAGAGGAGCCCTGAAGTTCAGGAGATAATCGACAGGGTCGACAGGCTCTACCGCAGTGATACGAGTTATGGAGAGATCGAGATGACGATCATCACTCCTGACTGGAGACGCACGCTCAGGATGAAGATATGGACTGAAGGGATGGATAAGACATTCCTCTATATCACCTCCCCCAAAAAGGACGCAGGCATTGCAACCCTTCGCATCGGGAGCGAAATGTGGAACTATTTTCCAAAGATCAACAAGGTTATGAAGGTTCCGCCTTCAATGATGATGGGTTCCTGGATGGGGTCTGATTTTACCAACGACGACCTTGTAAAGGAGAGCTCATTGTTGAGGGATTACAGTGCAAGGCTGATCAACCCTGAAGGGGCTGATAAAGCCCATTACTATATCGAACTTATACCGAAGAGAGATACACCAAGCGTCTGGGGCAAGATAATAGTAACAGTCCGCAAGGATGACTATATACCGGTAAGGCTGGTTTATTTTGATGAAAAGGGCAGAAAGATGCGAGTCATGGAGTATAAGGATATCAGGATGTTCGGTGACCGGAAACTGCCTGCAGTCCTTGAGATGACGCCGTTGAACAAGAAAGGGCACAAGACCGTTATCCGGTATCTTGACGTTCGCTTCAATATAAAACCGGACAGGGAAACCTTTACCCTCCGGAACCTCCAGAGGAAGAGGAGGTGAAGGATGATTATTTTAAAGATAGCCTTCAGAAACGTCTTCCGGCAGAAACGGCGCTCCCTCCTGACCATCATCATGATGGCTGGAGGTTACTTCCTCTTCTCACTGTCTATCGGTGTTTCAGACGGCACGTACTCCAGCATCATTGATATGTTCACAAGAGACCATACAGGCCATATACAGATCCACAGGAAGGGATATCTTGACAGGCGCTCTCTCTACAAGACCATCAGCAACTATGAGGCCCTGGGCTCAAGGATTGAGGCTGTTCCCGAGGTGCAGGCATGGGCCCCGCGTCTTTATTCACCGGCCCTTGCCTTTATCGGCACAAAGACAACCGGCGTCAGGATAATAGGCATAGACCCCGAAAGAGAAGCCCGGACAACTCGGCTCAGGGAGAAGGTCAGGAGAGGGAGATTTATCTCCGGCAGACCTCTCAGGGAGGTTGTCATCGGCAGCGGTCTTGCAAGGATTTTAAATGCAGATATAGGCGATGAACTTGTGCTCATCTCACAGGGCGCTGACGGTTCAATCGCAAACGATCTCTTTAATGTTGTTGGTTTTTCAGGGTCTGCCGGGGACACCTCTGAGCGGATGAATTGTTATATGCATATCAAGACTGCCCAGGAATTCCTTGTGCTTGATAATCGTATACACGAAATAGCCATTGTCCTTACCGATCAGAGGAAATCAAGGGAGATTGCCGCTCTGATTAGAACAAGACTTAATGACCCATCACTTGATGTTGAACCCTGGCAGGTGGTGGAGAAGCAGTTTTATCAGGCAATGCAGGCGGATGTAAAGGGCACTTATATATCGCTTTTGATTATCATGATTATAGTTGCCGTCGGGGTTCTTAATACCGTGCTCATGACCATCCTGGAACGCACTCATGAATTCGGCCTCTTGCGGGCACTCGGCACAAGGCCCGTAAAGGTCTTTCTTCTTATCATGATTGAAACAGGAGTGCTCTCGGTTTTCGGAGTCATGCTTGGCGGGGTTTTTGGTGTGCTTGGCAATTATCTCCTCTCCATATACGGCATAAGTTATCCCGTTCCGATTGAATACGGGGGTATTGTATTTGAAAAAATGGTGGGGATGGTTTCACTCAAGTCCATTCTCCTGCCTGCTGCAGTGACAGTGTTAACGGCCCTTGTTGTGAGTGTTTTTCCGGCAATACGTGCTGCAAGGGTAGAGCCTGTCAAGGCTATGAGGTCTATTTGATATGTGGAGAAAGCCGTGATCCTTTTAAAGCTTGCATGGCGGAATATTTTCCGTAATACAAGAAGGACTATCCTTTCCGGTATTGCCATCGGCATTGGACTGGCTGTGATGATCTTTGGTGATGCCTTTATGACGGGCATAAATGAAAGCATGATCAGGACCTCCACTGACACGTTTGCCGGTCAGGGACAGATCCATGCTCAGGGGTTCAGAGATACACTCGAGGTAGAAAAGACCATTAATAACCTTCAATGGGTTGTTGACGGCCTGAAGAAGGAAGAGAGGATTCAGGCTTTCTCCCTGCGTACAGAATCGTTTGCCATGCTTGCGTCAGCGGCGAATGTCACATCCATTATGCTCTACGGCATTGATCCGGCACAGGAGCGTGATATATCCAAAATAGATGAGGCCATAACAGAGGGGAAATACCTTGGGGGCAGTAATACACAGCAGATACTCATCGGATCAAAAACCGCCGAGGTCCTTGAAGTAGGAGTTGGCGACCGTGTGGTTGTTACAGTGGCCCAGGCAGGAACCGGTGATTTATCACAGGAGATGTTGAGGGTGAGCGGTATATTTCGCTTCGGCATTCAGGAGCTGGACAGTGCAGTAGCCTTTACAGGGCTGAAGAAATCCCAGGAAATACTCGGTCTGGGACAGGGCGTACATGAGATAGCATTGCGTTTTCATAATCTCGAAGATGCCGGAAACCGCTCTCTTGGTTTCTGGAAGAGATATTCCCGGTACGGCAACGAGGCCATTGGCTGGAAAGACATCATGCCCCAGATGGAGGCCGTCCTGGAGATGTCCACCCTTTCAAAAGCAATAACCGCCTCCATAATCTTCGGCATAGTCGGACTTACCATAATGAACACGCTCTTTATGTCCCTTTACGAGAGGATGTTTGAGTTCGGGGTGCTGCGCGCCATAGGCACAAGACCCCTCAGAATGGCACTTATGATCCTTTTGGAGGGGGGCTGTCTTGCAATAATCAGCATTATTATCGGCAGTGCAATCGGCTTTTTCTTCAGCTGGCTCTTCTCTGTTTACGGGATAGATTACAGGGGCATAGAGTTTGCCGGTACAACCATAAACGAGCTTATTTATCCTGTAATGAATGTCCGGCAGTATTTACTGAATCCACTATATGTGCTCTTCTTTACGCTTGTTGCCGCTCTTTATCCGGCCTGGTACGCTGCCAGGCTAACACCGGCAAAGGCGATGAAGAGGAGTTTTTGAGGAGAGGGGTATGAGAGATAACGAAAATGAGGTAATCAGGGTGGAAAGCGTCTCCAGGAATTACCGGAGCGGCGAGGTTGAGGTGCGGGCGCTGAAATCCTTAAGCCTGAGCATAAAGAGGGGGGAGTTTACCGCAATTGCAGGTCCGTCAGGTTCCGGCAAGACCACCCTTTTAAATATCATCGGCGGGCTCGATACCCCTTCATCAGGCCGTGTAATTCTCGCGGGCAAACCAATAAACGAGATGAGCGGAAACGAGCTTTCCGACTTCAGACGTGACCATATCGGTTTTATTTTTCAGTCCTACAACCTTATCCCTGTGCTGACTGTAAAGGAAAACGTCGAGTACGTTATGCTCCTGCAGGGGGTTCCGGAGCAGGAGAGGAGTCAGCGTGTAAAGGCTATTTTAAGAGAGGTCGGTCTTGAGGGCATGGACAAGCGGCTGCCCATACAGCTCTCCGGCGGACAGCAGCAGCGTGTAGCTGTTGCAAGGGCCATGGTTTCCAGGCCCGACATTATCCTTGCTGACGAGCCGACGGCCAACCTTGATTCAGCAACCGGAGCTGCCTTGCTTGACATGATGAGTAGTTTGAATGAAAAGAGCGGTATGACCTTTATCTTCTCCACCCATGACCGCATGATCATGGAGAAGTCAAGAAGACTCATAATGTTGAGGGATGGACAAATTGAGAGCGATCAGCTCAGAAGCCGGGGCGGGTAAACAGAAATTCCGTCAGTTTTTGGACTGAGGCCTGGGTGTCGAGTTTGAACGGATTTAATCATCACATAAACTTCACTTGGATGGTGAAGTGTGATGATTTCCTCGGAGCCCCGGCTGAATGCCGGGATGAGAATGAGTGAAGACTCGGTACCCATGTCTCAGTCCTGCGATTGCGGTTTGTTTTAGGGGAGGGTGATTGAAGTTGAAGAACGGGGTTGTTGGTTTTCTTGTCTTTCTGGTCATCTCTGTATTGACAGGCCCGGCATACGGAGATGAAAAAGATATAAGGTTAAGCGGCTACCTGAAGGGATTTTTTACTGTGACTGATACAGGTGGTGCCGGGGAGTCAGATAGTGCTTTAGACGGAGGGGCTTTTAATGTTTTAAGGCTGGACCTCTCTTATCAGCCCCGTGACCGGCTCTCGGCAGAGCTTGCCTATGAGATAACCCCAACCGTTCAGCCGATGGAGGGTGACCTTCTGTATGCTTCGCTGCCAAGGCCTGAGCCCTACTCATACCGTGCTTTTGACCTGGGGGAGAGACTTTATCCGCGGAGAGATGATTTGAAGAGTTCATTCACAGTCACACAAAACCTTGACCGCGCCTTTATCACGCTTAATCTGCCCGCTGCCGACCTTTATCTCGGCCGCCAGCCTGTTGCCTTTGGTTCAGCCCGTGTCATAAACCCTACTGATGTGCTTGCCCCTTATGCCTATGAAGTGCTTAACCAGGAGGAACGGATCGGGATTGATGCAATAAGGGCGAAGATGCCGGTTGGAGATATGGGGGAGTTGGACGGCGGCATTGTCTTTGGTGATAAATTCAGGGCCGCAGAGAGTGCCCTCTTTTTGCGTTCAAGAAACTATCTCCTCAAGACTGACCTGACGTTCATAACGATTGTCTTCAAGGAAAACCTGCTCCTCGGCCTTGATGTTGCCCGCTCAATCGGTGGTGCCGGATACTGGCTGGAGGCAGCATATACCTTTGCCAATGCAACTGCCGACTACACTCCTGAAGAAGACTATTTCAGGCTTTCCACAGGCCTTGACTATAATATCGGCAACGGCCTGTATGGTTTTATCGAGTATCACTTTAACGGGGCGGGCAGGGGCAAGCCTGAAGAATATCCGGAGGCTTTTGCCGGGATTGCCTATACCGAAGGCTCAGTCTACCTTGCAGGCAGGCACTACATTGCCCCGGGCCTTGCCTATGAGATTACGCCGCTCATTAACTTTACAGCCCAGGCCCTGCTGAATGCCGTGGACATGTCGGCATACCTTTCAGCCCTGTTTGAGTTCAACTTTGCCGAGGATGTCTATATTGACGCTGGGGCCTTTATCAGCACCGGCCGTAAACCGGAGACGCGTATCAACGAGGTTTCAGGTCTGGCGGAGAGGGAGATTAAATCAGAGTTCGGCATGTATCCCGATATCTATTTTACGTCGATACGGCTGTATTTCTGACTAAGCAGTTCAAGACGTGACACTACGGGCGAACCAGCCCCTCATTGTGTTGCCATTGTCGACGCTTTGTGTTATCTTGTCTATATCAAGAGGGACAACAGTTGTCTTGTTGCAGAAGTGAGGGGAAACCATGGCCAGGATACTTGCGATTAACGGTTCTTACCGGAACAATGGCATTACCGATCAAACTGTCGGGGCCATGGTTCAGGCCGTAGAGACAGCCGGTGCAGAGGTCGAGCATATCCTCCTGCGTGAATACCCTATCGGGTTTTGTCTTAACTGCCGGGTCTGTACCCAGAAACCCGGTGATGCACCGGGTGAATGCGTACTGCATGATGGCATGCAGGAGTTGATTGATAAGATTGAGAGGGCTGATGCCTATATTTTTGCTGTACCC
>BDTQ01000017.1 GCA_002898135.1 bacterium BMS3Bbin07 | reverse complement strand
GGGTAAACATAAGAGTATGCTACCCCTACTGTTACATTAACGAAAAGGTAAGTAAAGGTATCATTCACATTGCGAAGAACCAGAGCGTTACCAACTAAATTTGATTTGAAATAATCGCTCCCCTCAAGAACCGGCTCAAGGCTGTTTAGGTAACGGAAATGACATGGTTCAGGCCTGTGTATTTGACATTCATGCCGTAATTTTGTGCGATGTATATTTGTGCAATGTATTGACCTGCACCCTGACTTGTTTGCCCAGGAGAAAACCTCTATTACTTATGTCAAGATGTGTCCCTGTTTTTTCTGTTGTCATTCAGCTATTTGAATTTGTTATAATTTCATATACACCAGTTGGATATATTGAGCAAGACCTGGAAACAGTATAATATGTGGAGATTGTTCAAGGAATCCCGGGCGCCCACACACACAAGCTGAAACATTGGATGAACTACAGGAAATGGACAATGAAGACATGAAAACTACCCTGAAACACAGGGATGCAAACGTTGTTGTTGAAGAACTTGCATCTGGTAAAAAGAAAATCCATGTAGAGATTCCAAGCGGTGATTTATTTGTGACCACAAAAACTTGTGAGACATCTTATCCCATAGATTTGATTGATGAAATCCTGAGAGTGAAAGGCCCTGCTTATTTATGTGATGAGATTTTACGAGATGAATCACCAGATTATGTTCAGAAGAGTTTAAAATATGACTTGTTGAGTTATCTATATGATAAAGAATTCAAAAATAAAAGACTACTTGATTTCGGTTGTGGTAGTGGATCATCTACCATGATACTTGCGAGAATGTTTCCACACACTGAGATAGTTGGAATAGAACTTGAAGAAAAACTACTATCTATTGCGAAACTCAGAGCTAATCATTACGGTTATAAAAACATAGAACTAATAATTTCTTCAAATCCCAATCAATTACCTCCCAATATAGGCTATTTTGATTATATTGTATTAAGTGCCGTATATGAGCATCTTCTTCCAAATGAACGTGCAATGCTGTTACCGAAACTTTGGAGCATACTAAAAAACGGTGGAATCCTTTTCCTAAACCAAACTCCTTATAGATATTTTCCTGTTGAAACACATACCACCAGTGGTTTGCCGTTTATTAACTATTTACCAGACAGAGCAGCTCTCTTTTATGCTCGACACTTTTCCAAAAGGAAGTTGAAAAACAATAGCTGGCAAGAACTGTTAAAAAAAGGTATACGAGGCGGAAGTATCAAGGAGATATTCAAAATTCTAAGCCGTTGTTCTCAAAAGCCGATTCCCCTAAATCCTTATAGATTTGGAATAAAAGATAGAGTTGATCTTTGGTATATCAAATCCGGGAAGACCGGATTTTCAGCAATTAAAAAATCATTCCTGTTCTTAATCAAGTCTCTGAATATCTTAACAGGAATAAGTATATTGCCCAGTTTATCTTTAGCGATTAAAAAAAGTGATCGGTAACTTGAGGTTAGACAAGGTTCTATAATGACAAAAATGTCATAACAAAAATGGGGTCAGACTTGACTACTGACATTAACAGATGCGGATATTAAAAAATCTTTTTGAAAGAAACAGGAAATGGGCAGAAAAGGTAAAAAAGTCTGACCCTGATTTCTTCTTAAAACTTTCAAAGCAACAAAATCCAGAATATTTATGGATTGGTTGTTCGGACAGCCGCGTGCCGGCAAATGAAATTGTTGACATGCTGCCAGGCACGATATTTGTTCATCGAAACATTGCCAATGTCGTAATTCATACGGATATGAACTGCCTGTCGGTTATTCAATACGCCGTAGAAGTATTGAAAGTAAAGCATATCATTGTTTGCGGCCATTACGGTTGCGGTGGCATTCAGGCAGCCATGGAGAATAAAGAGCATGGATTAATTGACAACTGGCTTCAAAACATCAGAGATGTTTATCGCTACCACCAGGACAGGATTGACGCACTTCAGGATGAAAAAGAAAAAATCAACCTACTGTGTGAACTCAATGTCGTTGCGCAGGCAGCAAATATATGCCACACAACAATCGTTCAGAGCGCATGGAAATCCGGACAGGAATTGGCAGTTCATGGCTGGATATACAATATTGAAGACGGAATACTGAAAGACCTGAATGTCTGCATCACAAACCTGGACGAAATGTCCCATGCTCACAGGATAAAATAGCACTTCACCCAATTTAAACAAAAACATCATCTAATAATGCGGGCTCAGGAAATCCGGGGTAGCGCAGCAGGACACCCCAAACGTTGGTCTGTAGAAAAAAGCCCTGAAATGGTTATAATAGTCACTATACGTTTTGATGGGTAATACTGAAAACGCATAGGTGCAGAGAGCAGGAAACAAAATGCTTTAAGTTTTGGACTTTTTCTGCAGACTTGTTACATTTAGTCCAAATCGGGGTTTAAAATGAACATAATTGAAGAATTTATAGAGAAAGAATCAACAAGCGGCATACTGCTGATACTTGCGACTGTTTTGGCATTAGTCTTCAGTAATACATCGTTATCAGTCTGGTATGAGTCTTTCCTGCACGTCCCTGTAGGGATACATATCGGCACATTAAATCTGGAAAAATCACTTTATCTCTGGGTAAATGATGGTCTGATGGCTATTTTCTTTCTGTTAATAGGCCTGGAAGTCAAGAGGGAAATAGTAGAGGGTCATTTATCATCCCTGAGCCAGGTTGCACTACCCGGAATTGCAGCCGTTGGGGGAATGGCTGTTCCAGCGCTAATATATTTAATCTTTAATCTAAACCATCCAATCGCTGTTAATGGTTGGGCAATACCGACTGCTACTGATATTGCATTTGCATTGGGAGTTCTCTCCCTGTTAGGTAAGCGGGTCCCGGTTTCACTTAAACTGTTTTTAATGGCTCTGGCAATTATTGATGATTTGGGGGCAATTATAATTATTGCCATATTTTATACAAGCAAACTATCCATGTTATCCATCGCTGTTGCAGCAGTCTCCCTATCAATTTTAATCACCCTTAACAGATTTGGTATCTCAAAGAAAGCGGCTTATTTCATTGTTGGCAGTGTATTGTGGGTCAGTGTTCTTAAATCAGGTGTCCATGCAACATTGGCAGGAGTGATATTGGCGTTTACCATTCCACTGAACGCAAAAGGGGAAAACAACAAACCCGTCTCACCTGCAAAAGAGATAGAACATGATCTTCACTTCTGGGTGGCCTTTCTCATTCTGCCCCTGTTTGCCTTTGTTAATGCAGGCGTGAACGTTACACAAATATCTCTTGGCCAGATGTTCGGATCAGTCCCGCTGGGTATCATTCTCGGATTATTCGTTGGCAAGCAGCTTGGAGTCTTTGGTTTCAGCTGGCTTGCAATAAAGTACAAAAAAGCAGAGCTTCCAAAAGACAGCAACTGGCTCCAGCTCTATGGGGTATCAGTATTAACGGGTATTGGATTTACCATGAGCCTGTTCATCAGCTCATTGGCATTTGAAGATGCACGCGTCTTTCAATACACAGATAAACTGGCAATACTTATAGGGTCATTTCTCTCGGGAATTGTCGGTTATTTAGTGCTGAGAAGAGCTAAATAGAGGTAGAGCCGAACCAAAAATTGCAACAAGGGTTATAGAGTTGCAGATTTGTAACATCACTGCTCTATAGTAGATGCAAGGTTTCCTTTCCTATCCATACGCCACTCTATATGGAAGTAACAGCCTTTCTTTTGAGGAAAGTCCGACCTGTAGTGAGCACCGAGACTGCAACGTCTCAGAAAAGCACCCTCTGTAACAAGCATGGCTGTCTGGAGCATGTTTTTGAGCTCAAGTTCCTCTCTTGTTCCATACTGGTGTTCAAGTATCTGCGCAAAGGAATATAACTCCTCTTTTGCAGCACTAAGGGACTCAGCACAACGGATTATCCCCACACGATCCCACATAACCCGCCGCAATCGTGTCCTTATCTCCTCATAATCTTCAATCCTTCCATACTCTGAAGGGGCAGTTACTGGTAACTCATCCGGATCAGGTATTGCTGATATTGTTTCACTGGCAGCCTGGCCTGCCTTTGCACCAAAGACCAGACCTTCGAGGAGACTGTTGCTTGCAAGACGATTTGCCCCGTGAACACCTGTGCAGGTGACCTCGCCTGCAGCATAAAGCCCTGTTATGCTTGTACGTCCCATCGTGTCGGTCTTGACGCCTCCCATCATGTAATGGGCTGCAGGTGATACAGGAATCCTGTCCCTTGTTATGTCTATATCGTACTGAAGACAGGTCCTGTATATCCTTGGAAACCTCTTCTTTACAAACCGGGCATCAAGATGTGTAAGGTCAAGGTAGACATACAGGCTACTTGTCCTGACCATCTCTGATATTATCGCCCTTGATACCACATCCCTTGGGGCAAGTTCAGCATCAGGATGATAGTTTTTCATGAAAGGCTCACCATAGATGTTCCTCAAAACCCCACCCTCGCCCCTCATTGCCTCACTCAGGAGAAACTGGGGTGCAGCAGGTGCAAAAAGCACGGTGGGATGAAACTGGACAAACTCCATATCCTCCATCACAGCCCCGGCCCTTAAGGCAATTGCCATTCCATCAGATGTGGTTACCGGAGGATTGGTGGTTCTGGAAAATATCTGGCCGCCCCCTCCTGTTGCCAGCACTGTAGCACGGGCAAGTACCCTGTGCATCCTGCCATCCTTCAAGATATAGGCCCCGCAACAGAGACCGTCCCTCATAACAAGGTCTACAGTCATTGCAAAAGGGAACTTTCTTACACTCTTCAGAGAGACAACCTTGTGAATCAATACCCGCTCTATCTCCTTGCCCGTTGAGTCGCCATGGGCATGGAGCACCCTCCGCCTTGAGTGAGCAGCCTCAAGCGTAAAGTCAAGCTTTGTCCCTGCCCGGTCAAACTCCGCCCCCCACTCAATCAGCTCAAGAATCCTTTGAGCCCCCTCCTCAACCAACACCCTTACTGCCTCTTCCCTGCAAAGGCCGTCACCTGCCTTCAGGGTATCTTCAAAGTGAATTCCAACCCTGTCCTCATCGCTCATGGCAACAGCAACCCCACCCTGGGCGTACTCTGTACTCGATTCCCTCAGGACGTCCTTTGTCACCACAAGGACCTCCCTGTGAGGCGCAAGTTCAACAGCAGCCCTGAGCCCGGCCACACCGCTTCCAATAATCAGAAAATCGGTTTTCTCTGTCTCCATTATTTAATATCCTCAACGTTGAACCAGAAAGGTTCAGTAAACTTGAAAATACCTGCATAGCTTTGCAACATCACGCTAAAACTCCTACATCGGACAGATTATCCTGCCGAGGACCTCGGTCAGCCGGAGGTTTTCAGTATAGTCAACCGGACAGTCAATCAGGACAGGTCCTTTTTCGCTAAAGGCATCCTTCAGTATGATCTCCAGATGGTCATCCCTCTCAACCCTGAAGCCCCTGAACCCGAAACTCTCGGCCAGCTTAACCCAGTCAGGGTTTCCGAACCTCGTAAAAAACTCACGCTTGTAATTTATCAGCTCCTTCCACTCAATAAGGCCCAACCCCCTATCATTATAAACAATAATGACAATATCAAGGCCAAGCCTCTTTGCTGTCTCAAGCTCGCCAAGGCTCATCATCAATCCGCCATCCCCTGTAACTGCAATCACCCTTCTTTCAGGATACAGGAGTTTTGCTGCAATCGCCCCCGGGATGGATATACCCATTGCGGACAATCCGTTTGAGATAATCACCCTGTTTTCCCTCAAGGGTCTCAGGAATCTCGCAAGCCATATCTTGTGGGCACCAACATCCGAGATTACAATATCATCATCATTAAGCATAGACCTCAATGCCTTTACAATTC
>BDTQ01000016.1 GCA_002898135.1 bacterium BMS3Bbin07 | reverse complement strand
ATGATACGAGGACTGCTGCAGCAGAGGATATTCTGAAGATGGCGGAAATCCATGGCCGACAGGGGATTTCTGAAATTGTCCCCACCGTGTATCCTGCTGCCATTGAAGTAATGCGTGGAAACATGGCCGCAATCAGGGCTGCAATGGAGGGGCAGAAGGCTGTAGCCTGGAGGGGGGAGGATGCGGCTATTGCCGGCATAAACCTTGAGGGACCCTTCCTTAATCCCCTAAAATGCGGCGCCCTCGATGTCGGGGCCTTTCTTGAAGCAGGGGAGTACAATCTTGAAAAACTGATCGAAGGGTTTGAGGATATTATAAGGATTATGACCATTGCCCCGGAGATTGAGGGTGCGGAGGGACTGATAAGAAAAATATCCGGTATGGGAATCATCGTCAGTATGGGACATTCGGATGCAACTTATGCCGAGGCTGAGAGGGGTTTTCATTCAGGGGCACGTGGAATTACTCACCTATTCAATGCTATGAGGGGAATTCATCACCGTGAGCCCGGGATTGCAGGCTTTGGACTCCTGAATAAGGATATTTATATTGAGTTGATAGCAGATCCCTTTCACCTTCATCCAAAGACGATTGAGCTTGTGTTCAAGGTTAAAAACCCTGAAAAAATAATTATTGTTTCAGATTCAGTAAAACAGACACAGATGTCATCGAAGTCTCAGGGTATAACCGAGGTTGACGGCAGGCTCTCCGGCGGGTGTATGACGGTTATTGAGTCATCGAGGAGGCTGACAGGGATGGGTTTTGATACCCAGGCTGTAATGAGGTGTATTACTGAAAACCCTGAGAGGTATTTACAATAATTCCGGTTTTTTTGAAATACAGTGAGAAGCAGGCAATAGTTTTTTCTATATCCAGCTATCAAAGGTCTTAAGGAGTGACATGATGAACCCTTCACTCATTCTCGTCCCGGCATCCGGCCGGGACTCCGAGGTAAATATCACGCTTCACCGTCCAGGTGAAGCACTTGTGATACTTAAAACCGTTCAGGATTCATCATGTCACTCCTTTACATTGCACAATGTTTTACCACTGTTTTTGGACTCATGCAAAGTTGAAAACCGTTCAGATTCAACCATGCTGTCCCTCAAAACATGCATCTATCTATACCTTATGGCAGGGTTATTTTGCCGAGGATCACCTTGCTATGCGCTCCTGTGGCAGAGGGGAGGTTGCCTGGCTGCAGGTTCAGGGTTTGATAACCGAGCAGGGCAAAACTTACAGCCTCCTTTGCTTCAGGAGGGATTCCGTATCTTGAGATGTTGTTGACAGAGATATCTTTTGCCTCGAACATCCCGCGGATGAGTTTCATGAGAAACCTGTTTTTCGTGCCTCCCCCTGTTACAATAACCTCATCAGGCCCATATGGAATTATTGCCCTGTAAATGCTTGTTGCCGTGAAATGAGTCAGTGTTGAGAGGACGTCTTCGATGGCGAGCCTGTTGTATCTGCTGAAAATATCCTTTACCATCTCTGCACCAAAGACCTCTCTACCCGTTGTCTTTGGTGGTTTCTTCTTCAGGTAGGGATGTTTCAGGAGTTCTTTCAGTAGTCCCTTGTCCGGCCTGCCGGATTCTGCAACAGAGCCATGCCTGTCAAAGGAGAGACTGCCTGATGAGTAATATCTTATTGACTCGTCGATCAATGCATTGCCGGGGCCGGTATCAAAGGCTATGGTGCCCTCTATCCTTTCTTCAACGAGTGTCACATTGGCAATGCCTCCAATATTCAATACAGCCCTCTTCAGCCCCTTTTTGCTGAAGAGAAGATAATCCGCAAGCGGTACCAATGGTGCACCGTGTCCTCCGGCAGCCATATCGCGTGTTCTGAAATCAGATATGGTCATAATGCCGGTCCTTTCTGCTATCACTGACGCCTCGCCTATCTGAAGTGTAGAGCCGGGCTTTCTCCTTGATGGGCTGCCTGAAGGAGGGATGTGATAGATGGTCTGGCCGTGAGAGGCTATGGCATCAACATCTTTTGGGTTTAGCCCGGAAACATCAAGCAGGGATAGCACACTTTTTGCGAAGACCTCCCCCAGCTTGAAGTTCAATCTGCATATATGTTCTGTGTTTCCGAAAAATGCACCTTGTATTTCCTCTCTCAATGACTTGCTGAAAGGACGGTGAAGGTGTTTGATTAATTTAATGCTGTCTGCAGATGCGTTATTCCCGGTAGTACCACCCGGCATTATCTCCACCAGCGCAGCATCCACCCCATCGTGTGACGTGCCGGACATAAGTCCGATAATTCTTGCCTTTTTGTCAGGAGATATCAACATTTTGTCTTTTGTTAGTCCAACGATTTTTATACTAAAGTAGCCAGAGAGGTTTTCGGTTACTTTAAAACATACCGGCTATTTTAGAACCCAGCATTTGAGCTATTGCATTACATGCTTTAACCCTGTCAATGTTCGTCTGTGTTGCCTTGACAGCTATTCTGGTTCGATACTCCTGAAATTTCGATTCTATTCTCCGGGTAGTCTTTAGAGTTGTTGAAGAACCCTGTTTTGCATTTGTCCGCATTGTGCCAACCACCCCTCCAGGCACTCTCTCTTTGATCTGAATGTCCACTGCCCCCAAATATGTATCCACATGTACCATGGAACCAACAAGCCCACCGACTACACTTCCTACTACCGCTCCTGCTCCTGCTGCAAGTGCAGGGCCACGTCGGCCTTTTCCTATTGCGCTACCAGCCAGTGCACCACCAAAACCACCTACAAGCATTCCATCTGCTGTCAGGTCTTTTTTCTTTGCACCAAGGTAAAGAAGGTTTGCTTGTACAATATAGCCGGCCTCAGATGGTTTGTTCGTTATTGCATACCCCTTTGCTGCAAGTTTATTTTTTAGAAGTTGAGCAAAATTTATCTCCTGAAAATCAGATGTGTTTGTAACGCGAACATATATCCTGTTATTCTTTTCAAGTACTTCGGGATTAAGAAAGATGGTATCCGACATCTTTGCACTTAGTGACATCTCTCTGTTTTCAATTGCCTGCCTGGTACCTGCACAGCCGCCAAGAACTGAAGTAAGCCCTCCCAGCATTAAAGCTATCAGTACTGCTACCCCGAAAAATCGAAATATTTTCCGGGAACCCCGATTTTTGTAACTCCTGCGATTGACTGCTTTCATTTTCCAGCCCTCCTGTTAAATCAGATAATAATATGTTTGTTTAGTCTGTCTAATAGCATGTTCTCTATTATTTGCCTACTGTAAAATAAGCTCGAATCTTCTCAAGTTTTTTACGCCCTATCCCTTTTACTTTGAGTAGCTCATCTATGGTTTTATAGGGGCGTCCGGCAATAATTCTTGCCGCAAAAACAGGACCGATTCCTTTAACGGACTGAAGCTCTTCTTCAGTTGCAGTATTTAAGTCAACTAACCCTTTCGGGGAGTTGGCTTTTTCAACCTGATTTTGTATTTCCTGCAATTCCTCCTCTTCGTTACGTTCTTTGGCACGAAGCTCAGCAATTCGATCAGGATCACTCTCCGACCAAATGCCGATGCGTTTCAACATTGCCGAAATCTCTATATCTCTAAGTCTTTCGATCATTTCTTTGCGAGGTATACCGTCAGGCGTTTTCCTGCCTGTACCACGTGTGCGGGCTAACCCTTTTTTAACAAGCAGACTTGCCAAATCATTTCCATCAGATGTAGTGATAAATGCATATATCCGCCCTTTGCGTGATCTTCCCATCGCATTTGCAAAGGCAGTATAAACAGTAAAAGGTTTGGCAAGCCTGCCTTCAACAAAAGTTTTTGCTTTGTTACCGAAATGAATGATACGTGCCGGGTTGGACAATCCGAAATAGCGTGTTTGTTCTCTTACACGTCGTGCATCACTTTTAGAACTCGTTGACGTTTCAGGACAGTCAACAAAATAGAGTCTCACATGGAGGGTTTTCCCATCTGCCTCCACAAGAAAGCTGTCCCCATCATTTGACGGATTATTTATCAATCTTGCGTCAGAGAATTTCTGCAACTCAGCAGCATATGACATGGCAATTCCAGCAAACATCAATATTGCTGTAAGGAATAGAGATTTGACGACTAATTTAATCAGTCTATTCATAACATCTCAATATAAAAGTAATCATTTGTATATCGTAGAGTTCCGCAGCGGCATTTACGCTGTCGGCTGCCACGGATTGTGTGTGCCCGGCAAGGATATGAGCTAATGGTGAGACCCGTCTGCGTGCAATGCACAGGCAGGAAGTCGCCTGCCGGAAGACCAAACATTATAATATGCAATATAACGGAAACGGTTGGTGAAAGGCAAGGGCAAAACCGTGTGGTTTTGTATGGTGGGAGCCTGAAGCAAATCTATGAGTCCCGCCGATGGCGGGACTCATAGCAAAAGTTCACGTTTTTATCCAGGAATATCTGTCCGGGGCGGTTCAGTTAATACTGGACAGCGTTCTGCATGGGAAACTCGGTTGCATTGCTTTGTGGCAGCATAGGCCGTGTTTCCAAAAAGCCCTGATTATGTTTTGAAAAACTTACCTTATGAAATTTTGCTTTTTTTTATTGGACAACCCGTTGTTGGTTATCGGATGCAAAAATTGTCAAAATGACCCCGTACTGCGGTCCCGCCACTTTTAAACGACTTTACTCCCATTCCAACCTCGTGACATCCAAATGAAGCCTGAACCGGAGGGCCAACCTGACTCCAGGAACTACCTGATTTAACATAAAATCGCCACAAATTGCCTGACTTCTCGATCTTTAGTGTTCCGATGAGTGGTGGTCCAAAATCTTCATAATACACTACTCTTGATGAGTTTCCGATAGTCGAGGTTATAATCAGTCCGTTACCGTCCGGGAGTGTACCCCCCTGGCTCCTGTGAAAAGTGAAACCGAAGAACAGCCAATTCTCAACATTCTCAAACACAAACAAGCCAACTTGTGTATTAATTCTTGGATATGAGCCAGGCGACCACTCTGAATCAACAAAGCTTTCTACCGCATAGTTTCCTTCAGGAGCTGGATGCAACATCAGCGGGGCCCCTCTTTTGAGTTCACCCCATAAATCCTGTCCCATGCCGGCAGTGATTTGCAGTTGGCCGCCGCTTATCTGATAAGTATCAGCCCTGCCTTCATCAAACCAGCGATAACTATCACGAAGATAGCCATCCCTTGCAAAGCGATCGCAGAACGGAGGCGATGAAGCTTTACAGACCGTGAATTTATAGTTACGCCCTAAGCTATCAAATGCTCTGCTCGGAGACATGTCTGCTTCCAAGCGAAGAACATGGGGTCCCTGAGAAGCATTTAC
Organism: bacterium BMS3Bbin07; assembly: GCA_002898135.1. GTDB lineage: Bacteria > Nitrospirota > Thermodesulfovibrionia > Thermodesulfovibrionales > JdFR-85 > BMS3Bbin07. Next base: position 526 of record BDTQ01000016.1, on the reverse strand, counting down.
TGTGGCTGTACGCCGAATACCGGAAGTCGGAAATTCGCTTGTAATTGGTGCATTATCCAAATCTGCAACAAAAGTGTTTTGGTCGGCTCTGGGATGAAATTCAATCTCCAAAGTGATCTCCCCTTGCTGATTTTGCATAGCGACTCGTTGGCCTTGGCTGTTTTCAGCAGGTTGTCTTAACTTGACAGACTGAGCACATCCATAAACAAAAAGTACAGCTGCAGGTATTGCGAATATTCTCATAATCCAGGATTTCATTACTGTTTCCCCCCTTCTTGATATATGCCTACCGTGAAGACCACCAATGCATGACGTGCAGAGTGTTCACCGGTAAAAACATGATTTGCAGTCCTCAGAATATTTTAAAGTTAAAATCATCGTCTAATCCTTACTACTCTGCTATCGGTACGGTGAATATAAAGCCGGTTGATTGTGATGGCAATACCGTAACAACAATTCCAGGAATATACTCGATTCTCTTTTCGGTATGAGATGGAATATATCCAAGCTTCATATTGACAGCAAC
>BDTQ01000015.1 GCA_002898135.1 bacterium BMS3Bbin07 | reverse complement strand
GTGTGGCATAAAGAAAGTGACCTGCAAGAATCGCCAGAAAGACACACGGTATCAGCCACTTCACTTTACTGCCTTCACGCTCTCAGCGTTGATAATCAGCCCGTTTTCTCCCCGAATCACCCGCCCGGTAATCTCGACTATTGTTTTGGGTTCGGGAAGCTCCCCATTGAATCTAACAGGAATGGTGTTGAGTGCACACGTAAGCACGCCGCATGATTCAAACTCCCGGGAGTCGACTACGGCAAAAACCCCGTCTGTTTTGCTCACACCTGCAACAGCACCGCGCAGCACAAATTCTCCCTTAAAATCTTCAGGTTTATTGGCAAGGTCGTCAACATTGACGACTTCCGATGATCCACGTGTTTTTGCGGCAACAACAACCTCGTCAACCGGCCTGTCTTCCGTACGTTGAAACGCATACGTGATTCCCCCGACAACAACAATGCCCGCCAGAATAACAGCAATAATTCCGGATTTCATTCTCCACTCCTTTCCCGCACACGCGCCTCGGCGTCTACGGTGAGACACCAGGCACTGTCCAGAAGATTGATCACGCAAGGGTCAACAACACGATAAAATATCTGGTTCCCATCCCGGCGGGACTCGATAATGCCGCTGAATGTCAAGCGCTGGAGCTGGTTCGAGACAGCCGTGGGTTTCATGCCCAGGGTATTTGCCAGGTCTGTTACGCATATCTCCTCAGCCAGAAAGAGGGCATGCAGTATCCTGAGCCTGGTGCCGTTGGCGAGTATCTTGAAAGTCTGTTCAAGGGAGACCGCCTGCTCTTCTGTCAGCAGGGGACGGCTTCCGAGTTCGGGCTTTGCGGGACAACACGCTTCCATACTATTCGAATTCATATGCTTCCTCCAAAATAAGACTCCCCTCAACAGAGACAGTGGGTATCGTCAGGGGGCATCAAGATATCCACTATTCCATTATACTATGGATTAGTGGTATTGTCAAGGTCTTTTTTTCTTTCTCAACAGTCGCGCCATAGTGCTGTTTAACATATTATGGTTGTGTCCTGGTTCAAGGACTGAACCCGAATGTTTTTTTGAACTCCAGGAAAGGGAAGTGATACGTGGTTGTTGTGTTATAGAAGCCGGATTCCCGGCCTGAAGGGGGCCTCCCCGGTTACGGGAGCTCTCTCCTTCCCTCCAGGGCCTTTCCCAGGGTCACCTCATCTGCATACTCGATATCTCCGCCCATGGGAAGACCATAGGCAATCCTCGTTACTTTTACCCTGTATGGGGCAAGCAGCTCTTTTATGTACCTGGCCGTCAGCTCACCCCTTGTGTTTGGATTGGTGGCTATTATCACTTCCTGAACACCCATGTTTTCAACCCTTTCTTTCAGCTCCTTCAGCTTCAGCCTCTCAGGGGTTATACCGTCTATGGGGGAGAGTGAGCCGAGCAGGACATGGTAGCGGCCTCTGAAGAAATTAGTCCTTTCAATAACAGCGATATTGCTTGGTTCTTCCACCACGCAGAGGCTTTCACGGTCGCGGGATTCATCCCTGCAGATACTGCAGAGTTCATCGTCGGTGATATTGAAACATTCCTTGCAGAACCTGGCCTTTTCCTTAACATCTATAATCGCCCCGGCAATCGCCCTGGCATCTTTTTCAGGCATGGAGAGTATAAAATAGGCCAGCCTTTGCGCGGTTCTTCTGCCTATCCCGGGCAGCCGGGTCAGTTCCTCTGTAAGGTTTTCAATGATTCCCTTCATTTACCAAAGAGGTCTCCAAGCCCGCCCATCCCCGGCAGCTTAAGTCCGCCGGTAAGCCGGGACATCTCGGACTGGACCATCTCCTGCGCCCGTCTCAGGGCTTCATTGCTTGCAGCTACAATCAGGTCTTCCAGCATCTCCACATCGTCGGGATTGACAACCTCGGGGTCAATCTTTATCGACACGATCTCTCCTGCACCATTGGCCACCGCTGTTACCATACCTCCGCCGGCAGCAGCCTCAACTGTTTTGGTTTTGGCCTCTTCCTGAACCTTTGCCATCTCGGCCTGAAGCTTCTGGGCCTGTTTCATAATGTCTCCAAGCATTTTCTTAGACATCCGTCCTCCTTTTATCTACAATTCTGCCCCCAAAGACCTCCATAACCTTTTCTTCCTCAGGGGTTACATGCAACCGTCCGTTTTCACTCTTTTTTTTTGACCTCTGCACTACATTAATGCCCTTAACACCCTCCAGCAGAGGTTCTCCGCTATCCCGGAGAACCGTCTTCAGCCCCTCCAGATTCTTTTGCACGGATTCGGAGTGGATACTGTGTCCGCCGTTAAAGGCCAGGACGAGCTTGCCCGCCTTCACAACAGGCTCTGCATGCTTCAGTTTGGAGGCAAGTATATGATCCTGCTCGCCGAGCGTTGACAGTACCTTGTTCCACATCCCCTCATCCACCGGACCGTCTTCGCTTACCTCCCGGACCTTGAAGGCCGGCACTTCCGTATTGTCCATCCGGTAATCCGGCGATACTTCAGGTAATTTTTCCGGCACTGCTTCCGGGGGCAATTCCTCCGGTGATATTTTCGGGAGGGATGCGGCTGCCGGGTGTGATGTCACCTTAAGCCCCTGGATGCGCTTTATTATATCTCCTACAGGTCTGAGCGAACTCAGCAGCGATGCCTTGATGAGCCCAACCTCAAGGGCAATCCTCGGGGAAAAGGCATTCCGTACTTCCGTCTCTATCTTTATGGCCTCAGACAATAGCAGGGTCAGCTCTTCTTCAGTCACGGAAGGGAGAGACTTTGCTATAAAATCCTTCTCAACATCCGAAAGGCTGGCATCTTCTGCAGAGGAGGTGATTTTTGATATAAGCAGTGTCCGGATGAACTGCAGGAATTCCCTGGTAAATGCCCTGAAATCCGTGCCTGAATCGTAAAGCCTGTCAACCAGAGAGATAATCTCCTTACGGTCACCCCTCAGGAGGGCATCCGTCATCTTTATAATCCTGTCAACGTCCGTTACTCCCAGAAGGTCCCGGACATCAGTGTCCGTTATCTGCGCTGAAAAGGCTGACAGCTGATCAAGAAGTGTAAGGGCATCCCTCATGCTTCCATCTGCAGCCCTGACAATCATATCCAACGCCTGCCCGGATATCCCTATACCCTCTTCCGAGGTTATATGCATTATATGTTCTTTCATCTCTGTAAAGGACACCCTCTTGAAGGAGAGATGCTGGCACCTCGACAGTACGGTAACAGGAATCTTCTGTGAGGCAGTGGTAGCCAGGACAAAGACTATATGGGGGGGCGGCTCCTCAAGGGTTTTTAAGAGCGCATTAAAGGCCGACTGACTGAGCATGTGTACCTCATCGATAATGTATATCTTGTATCTCCCTGCGGACGGGGCATACTTGACCCTCTCCCTGAGGTCTCTTATATCCTCTACACTGTTGTTGGACGCCCCGTCGATCTCCATAACGTCAACAGCATGACCCTCGGTAACGGATATGCAGAATTCGCATTTTCCGCATGGCTTTGGGGTCGGGCCTTCTGCACAGTTGAGGGCCTTTGCAAGAATCCTCGCTGTAGAGGTCTTTCCCACACCCCTCGGGCCGGAGAAGACATAGGCATGGGCAATTCTTTCCTGAGAAATGGCGTTCTTGAGTATAGTGCTTATGGTCTTCTGACCGACAAGCTCGTCAAAGGTATCAGGTCTCCACTTTCTTGCAAGGACAATGTAGCTCATAATAAATTATTTGTTTTACGCTGGTATTGTAAGCCTGTCTTCTCAATGCAGCCAGGCAACAACTTACTGCGGCACCGGGTTGAGATGCTTACCGTTGCTTCCTTCCGGACCTGGCGGAATTCACATTCTTCCCGTGCGCAGGGCTGCTGCCCGACTGCATTCAGGAGACAGGATGCTAATCGGGCCGCCGATTAACGCCGATATACGCAGATAGCATTAAAAGACTGAGGCCAGATTAATATTCTTATCTGGCGGAGAGGGAGGGATTCGAACCCTCGGTAGGGGTAAACCTACACACGATTTCCAGTCGTGCCCCTTCAACCACTCGGGCACCTCTCCATCAATAATTTCGCACTCCAATGCCCCCGGATCAGGGACTGCCTGTAATTATAGCATAACTACAGGAGCTTGACCAATAGCACTGGGGTTGCCGTCAACACGGGAATCTGCTACTGTGAAAGACCGAAGGCCTTTATCTTTCTGTGGAGATTACTCCTCTCAATCTGCAGCACCTCTGCTGTCCTGGATATGTTCCAGTTGTTCTCCTGCAATTTTTTCAGGATAAAATCGCGTTCAAAGGTATCGCGTGCCTCTCTCAATGTCTTGAAGGAGAAGTAGTCATGGGGCCTGAGGTTAAAAAAGGTGACATTCTTTTCCGTAATTGTCTGTGCTGGTGTCATGATAATCAGGCGCTCGATCGAATTGCGCAGTTCCCTGACATTGCCGGGCCAGTTATAGCCTATAAAAAGGTCAAGGGCCCTGCGGTTTATCTTCTTTACCGGCCTTCCGTACTCCCGCGCAATATTCTGAAGGAAATACTCGACAAGAATGGGAATATCCTCCTTCCTCTCCCTCAGCGGAGGAACATTAAGTGGAATGACGTTCAGTCTGAAAAAAAGGTCTTCCCTGAAGTTTCCATTTGCCACCTCTTCATTGAAGTCCTTGTTTGTTGCAGCCACAATCCTGACATCCACGCTGATATTCTTGTTCCCGCCAACCCTCTGAAACTCCTGGGTCTCTATTACCCTCAACACCTTTGCCTGTGTCTGCAGGGACATATCCCCGACCTCGTCAAGAAAAAGGGTACCACCGTCTGCGAGTTCAAACTTCCCCTTCTTCCTCTCATACGCACCTGTGAAGGAGCCCTTTTCATGGCCGAAAAGCTCACTCTCAATAAGCTCTGAAGGTATGGCGGCACAATTTACCTCAACAAAGGACTTATGGGCCCTCGGGCTCTTTTCATGTATGAGCCGGGCAACGAGTTCCTTACCGCTGCCGCTCTCCCCCATTACAAGAACCCTGCTTGAGCTTGAAGCCACCATATCGATCTGCCGGCGGAGGGTCTTTATTGCCGGGGAGTCACCGACAAGCTGCCACCTCTTGCTGACATTCTCCTTAAGGGCCTGGATTTCCCGCTCAATTGTCCCGCGCTCAAGGGCCCTTTGAGCGGTAATGAGAACCCTCTCAAGGGAAAGGGGCTTTTCAAGAAAGTCGTATGCCCCTATTTTTGTGGCCTTTACCGCTATCTCCACAGTCCCGTGACCTGAGATCATGACAACAGGGAGGCTCTCCCTCTTTGTCTTTATATCCTCCAGAACCTCCATACCGTCACGGTCGGGAAGCCAGATATCGAGAAAGACGAGGTCAACAGGGATGACGTCTATCATCTGAAGGGCCTCCT
>BDTQ01000014.1 GCA_002898135.1 bacterium BMS3Bbin07 | reverse complement strand
CCACACTATAACCCGGATCTCAAGTACTCCTCGACAACGCTTCCTGCTTCCCCCTCAGCCCTTATTTCACCATGCTCAAGCCATATTACCCTCTCGCAGATTTTTGTTATTGCATCCATGCTGCGCGAGACATAAACAGTTGCTACTCCGCCCTTGATAAGTTTCATCAGCGCCTTGCCGCATTTTTTTTGGAACGACGTATCTCCGACAGCCAGTATCTCGTCTATCAGCAATATCTCAGGGTCGGTATGAATAGCAATGGAAAAAGCGAGCCTCATTTGCATTCCGGTCGAGTATATCCTTGTAGGCATCTCGATGAAATCGCCCAATTCCGAAAAAGCTATTATATCGTTCATCCGGTCAAGGACTTCCTCTTCCGTATGGCCCAGGAGAACGCCATTTATTATTATGTTCTCCATGCCTGTCAGATCGGGATGGAAACCCGCACCTAATTCAAGAAGGGGTGTAATTTTGCCGTTCACTTCAATCCTGCCCTTTGTCGGTTGCGCTACACCCAGAACCAGCGACAGGAGAGTGCTCTTTCCAGCCCCGTTATTTCCTATAACCCCGAGGCACTCCCCCTTTCTGACTGCAAGATTTACACCCTTTAAGGCCCAATAACAGTCCTTGTTGTTCCTGAAAAACCTGGGGGCATTGACAATAAACTCTTTGAACCCGGGCCTGTCCCTTGCCAAAGGAAAACTTTTCCAGAGATTTTCCGCGTTTATCATATTTTATAATACCTCGTCAAGCCTTTTATCGAGCCTCTTAAAAATAAGAGACCCTGCCCCAAAAACTGCTATTGCCGTAACAAAGGAAATGGACATGTTATACCAATTAATCGTATTGTTAAGGAAAATATCGCGCCAGCTTTGCATTAGATATGTAACAGGGTTAATTGACAGATATACACGGTATCTTTCAGGCACCGCCTTAAGAGGATATATTATCGGCGTCATCCAGAAAAGCATGTTGACGCATACGTTCACTATATGTTCCATGTCTCTGAAAAAGACGTTCACCATCGAGATTATAAGCGCTATGCCATAGGTGACAGCGAATTGCACCACTATAAGTAGAGGGATACCAATAAACCAGTTCAGCGCTGGAGTTTTTCCATAATAGTACACGAGTACAAGCAGTATGGGCAGAGCGAAAACAAGATTCACGAGCTGCCCCATGATTGTGGCAACTATCAGAAAATGTTTTGGAAAAAGCACCTTTTTTATAAGAGAGGCATTGCTGGTCAATGTGTTTGTGGACATCGTCACGGAAGCAGAAAACCAGGTCCAGGGAAAAAGTGCGGCAAGCAGAAAAAGCGTATAATCTTTCATCTCGAACCTCATGAATATCCTGAAGGCTATGAAAAAGACCAGGCCAGTCAACAAGGGGTTCAGGAGCGACCAGAGGAAACCCATATATGTCCTCTTGTATTTAAGGGTAATTTCCTTCTTAACAAGAAGCTTTAAAAGGTCAAGTTGCTGTCTGGTTTTCTTATTCATTAAAACCACTTCCTCTGAAAAGGTATTTTCTCTCTATACACTCCATGTTCTCCAGGTGCCAATTAACGGTGAGCTTGAGCGCTATCTTGAAATCTTGCCTCCGCCTCCAGCCACGCTCTTTTTTTATCTTGTCGCAGTTTATGGCATAGCGCCTGTCGTGGCCAGGGCGATCATTTACAAAGTTCATGAGTCCTTTATAACTTCTACCTCCCAGATCCGGATTGTTTGCTATTGTATGGAGCTCGTTTAATATAGCACAAATACTATTGACCACTTCAAGGTCCCTCTTTTCGCATTTCTTCTCCAATATTGTAGAATGCAGCCCCTTTGGTTACGAGAATCCATGAAGACAGATGAGAGAGCTTATCCATTATGAAATTCCTCTCAATAGAATTCAACCGATTACTTCCATGCGGGGATATCTACATCGAGTTCCTTCGAGATTTTCTCATTGTTAATAGCCAAAAAACCCGGTCTCTTTGAAGGGAGGTTGAAGCTTTCCATTGTTACGGGCCTTATGAATTTCTTGATTCCAAGCTGTTTTAATATCAGACCTGTCCATTCGTATCTCGAACAGTACCCAGTGTTCGTCAGATGATAAAGCCCCATAAGCCTCCCCTGCAGCAAACAGTTTAGTGCCAAGAACATTAACCGCAAAGGCGTTCTCTTTTTCCCTTTTCTGCTTTGTCTGCGAAATTATAGGCAACGCAGTGAGGTCTTGTCAATAGGTGCATAAAAAGCCATCAGGCGGCCTTCCTTTCGCGTGCTCTCTCCTTCTGTACCTCAAAACCATACAACCATTGATAAACTGTTTGGAGTTTCCCCGGTTTAGTGGACACACCGAAAGGTTAGATACAATATAAGCTTGGGAGGTGTAAAATGCAAGGGAGTAAAAGAAAACGAAAAGATACTTATGGAGATAAAAGAATTACATAAAAACAGTCACAGGACATACGGGAGTCCAAGAATTACCGATGAACTGCAGGCAAAGGGAATAAGGTGCGGCAAAAACAGGGTTGCACGCATAATGAAAGTGCACGGCATTGTTGCCAAGGCAACAAAGAAGTTCAAAGCAACGACAAATTCCAAGCATAATCTTACTGTTGCCGAGAATCTTCTGAATCAGAACTTGGTATCCAGAAAATCAGGGGAAGATCATTTTAAACCTGTCTCGGCTTTTTCACAGCTATCAGTGCGTTATTTTACGCTCTTTTTGTTATAATAAAAATGTTCTTATGCCTCAAGCCGGTTAAGTGCTATCACTCGCGTATGATCGTGCTCTTCTTGCTTCTCGAAGGCATACAGCTTGTCGCCGTAGGAGTCATCGGAGGGTGTTTGGGAAGAATATTCATTGAAACGAAACAGCGTCCTTCATATTTCTGGTTCTTCAGGAAAATTTATGAGTAAAAAGCATAATAGATTAAAATACTGAGAGATCGTTTTAAGTTCACGGATTGGGCAGGGTAGCACATCCTGCTCCCACTCTGGCAAGATGGAAGTGTAAAAGCAACCATCCAACAGAGGCAAGGAGGTTGCCGGAGTTTTTTGCACCACTTGGGACCATGTATTCTCCTCTGTGGAGATGGCAGTGACTTGGTGACATTAGGACTTATTATGCAGCAGAAATAACCTTATATCATACACTTGGCGGTCTGCCGGAACCGTGAACCGCCCATAAATTTTTCTGACGAGGCTATTTTCTTAAATGATATTATCCTGCAAGAAATTCTCGTTGGACAATTAACCTATCAAATGATAGATAACGAAGAAAAGAATGAACATCTAAACTCCTCCATGCTTAGCGTAATAATTCCCATTTATAATGCAGCAGAAAATATTGAAAGCAATTTTTCAATTTTGAAAAAAAGCCCGATCGTTAATGAAATTATTGTCATAGATACTGGTTCCACGGACGATTCGATCAAGATTGCAGAGTCTTATGGTGCTTTGATTATCGAGATCGAAAAGCATTCATTTGATCACGGAAAGAGCAGGACATTGGGTGGAAAGAAAGCCAGCGGGGATATCCTTGTTTATATGACGCAGGATGCCGTTCCTGTTAATAAACACTCCATAGAGAACTTGGTAAAGCCGTTACTTGAGAATAAAGAAATCGGAGCTTCGTACGGAAGACAACTGCCTCACCATGATGCTACTCCATTTGCTGCTCATCTCCGCGCATTCAACTATCCACCCAAGTCGAGCATCAAGTCATTGAAGGACAGGGAACCCCTGGGGATAAAAACTCCGTTTATGTCCAATTCGTTTGCAGCATACAAAAAGAGCGCTATTGAAAAGGTAGGATATTTCAGGGAAGGGGTTATTATGGCCGAGGACACCTATGCAGGCACAAAATTGCTCATGGCCGGCTATAAGATCGCCTATGTAGCTGAAGCGCTTGTTTATCACTCCCACAATTACACTGCTTTGGAGGAGTTCAAAAGGTATTTCGATATCGGGGTCTTTCACAGAATGGAAAGTTGGATTCTTAATGAATTCGGAAAGGCTGAAGGAGAAGGATTGCAATACCTGAAGTCCGAACTATCGTATTTTCTAAGAAGCAGGCGGGTTCACTTGATACCGGAGTCCATCTTACGCATTGGCCTTAAGTATACAGGCTATAAGTTGGGAAACAACTATGAGAGATTGCCAAAGTGGTTCATCAGGAAGTTTAGCATGCACGCCGACTTTTGGAATAAACGGCTACAACACGAAAAAGAAACTTGAAAAGGAGTCCAAGTAATTGGGGTCTTGTCAGTAAAGCTGGTTACCGAGGAAAAATTAAGCATCCCAGAAGCAGGCAGGAGGTTATTGCTGGCCCCATCAACTTTAAGTAACTGGGTAAGAGCGTATAAAGCAGGGAAGCTTGAAGAAGTGGGAAAGAATCATCGTCCACTGAGCGACAGATATCTGGAGTTGGCCCGGCTGAAGCAGGAGTTGAAAATTCCTCAGTATGAAGAAGTATCCATGGGCGCCTTGCCTTAATATACTTTGAACGTCCCTGGTTGTGACGTTAGAGACGGTCATGAAAATTACCGGTCTGACCTATATAGAAAGATGACTCTTTTTCACTTTCAAGGATGTAAACAAAATAACTCATAAGATGAAATGGCGGGGTGGACGGGGATCGAACCCGCGACCTCCGGCGTGACAGGCCGGCGTTCTAACCAGGCTGAACTACCACCCCAAATGTTAGGCGGAACAGGGC
>BDTQ01000013.1 GCA_002898135.1 bacterium BMS3Bbin07 | reverse complement strand
ACTCTTGTTTTGTCACCCTGAACTTGTTTCAGGGTCTCATAAGTCTATTGATTCCTATAGATTCTGAAATAAATTCAGAATGACATATATCGTTTTTTTCTGTTTGTGCAACAAACTTTTAACCAGCTAAAAAACTCTGTATTTATTTGCCGGTTTAATATATAATTAGAATTCTTTGTATCAATATAGAAAGCATTACACAGAAAATCATCCCAATGCCTCCTCCAGCCTTTATAATCCTGTCTGCCATAGCACCATCCTCAACTTCAATCTCCCGCTCACCTTCTCCGATATAAGGTTTTACACTAACAACTCCTCCGTAAGAAATAGGCCCTCCAAGTTGAATCCCGAGTGCCCCTGCCATCGCCGCCTCCGGCAGACCTGCATTGGGGCTTGAGTGCTTCCTTCCATCGCGCAGCATCACCTTTACTGCCCTTGAAGGGCTCAATTTATCTGACGATAGCACAGCAGCGGAGAATATAATAGCCCAGGCTGTGAGCCTTGCAGGGATGTAATTGGCAATATCATCAAGCCTTGCAGCCACATATCCGAAATTAATGTATCTCTTATTCCTGTAACCGAGCATGGAGTCCAGTGTGTTTATTGCCTTGTATGCCATAGCAAGTGGAAGACCCCCGATTGCAAAGTAGAACATTGGTGCAATCACCCCGTCCGAGACGTTTTCAGAAAGGGTCTCCACGGTTGCCTTCAAAACCCCCTCCTCATTCAGTCCCTCAGTATCCCTGCCGACGATATGTCCAAGCTGCTTTCTTGCAGAATCAAGATCAGACTGTTTGAGTTCAGTAATCACGTTCCCGGCAGATTCCCTCAGCCCCCTGAGTGCAATAGTCAGGGAACCGGCTATTGCAATGACTATATCGTTTACAGAGATAATATTTAATATCGAGATGTCCCGGAATACAGAGGATACTGCTTCAGTAAAGAGATAAGTTACAAGATAGGTTGTTCCTACCACGACTGCAACAACCACTCCGCCCGAGACCTTTTCAGTCACAGGGCTATGGCAAAACTTTCTCGCCCGGCCTTCAAGCCAGGATATGAACTCACCGATACACCTTATGGGGTGAGGAATCCATCGTGGATCACCAATGAGCGAATCCACTAAAAAGGCCAATACAAGTTGTGCAGGCACTCCACTAAAGATCATCTTCTGTCTCAACTCCGTGTAATATAAATTTAATCCCTGTATTGTAGCCCAATACTGATGATTCTTTCTCATTTCAGTTCTGAACACTCCGGGGCAATTCTGACACCAGACTTTCTGTGCTTCAGCATCACTTATTATTACAGCATTCCCTTTCGTGAAGACCCCGGGGTTGTATGGGTATTTTTACCATCCATATATTGTCCGGCTCCGGTATAATATCTCAAGATACCTGGTAGCTGTCAGTAAACTTGTGTTGAGTGTGCAGTAAAAGTTCCGGTTAACCAATGAGGGGGGAATGCCGGTAGTTTTTCAACCTGAAAAAGTATGAGGGGGCTACAATGAGTGAATTTCAGGACAAGGTAGATTTGGGTAATGGTGCACAGTTTTGGGCATATGTATCGCCACAACATGAGACCTCAAAGTATGTTACCAAATGGCAGGTCAGGATTGAACAAACAGATGGCAATTGGTCAGGAATTATAGACTCTGATAATCCTGAGAAGATTTTGCAGACACCTGACCTGTCAGGGATATTCAAAGTAACGGTCAGGGCTTCAGGGCCTGAAATTGAAGAAAAGGAGCTCACTCCCAAGCCAGGCAGCAAACCGGATATTGGTTGCAATTCAAACTGCACTGCTATGGTAGGTATTGTTGTGACGGAAGAAGGTGCTGATGCCAACTATTGGACAACCTGGGATGCCATCTGTTCCTGAACCTGTCTGACATGGTAAACATGTATGGGGGAGTAAAGTAAAGTTTACTGGTCACCCGGAGCAGTGATAACTAATGTTAAGAGGAGGATGTAGTGAAATCAAACTCGAACTATCAATACGACCCGGAGGCAGTAATAAACGGAGCCGTCGGGAGTGAAGACGATTTTTGTATGGGATATTTAAATCCTGATGCCTCTGGAAACGGCTACATTTCCACTCTCAAACTCTCAGTGGGAATGGTAAGTGTTAAAAACCTTGATGAAGTTACAGAGGGGATAGTTTCATATGACCGCTGTGAGGCTAACGATGCGTATATCGGTCAAATCAATATGCTTACAGCCTCTTCCTTCTGCGGCCTCAATGGTGCTGTCTGGGGATATGATCTGGCGTTAGCCGATAAACTTCGAGGGAACCTTCTATATAACCAGCCTCTGCCGGATGGATCGAGTATTCCCGTATATAACGTCTATTCCCTGCTTAATGCAACGCAGAGACTTTTTGGTATGGAAGATCAGAGGCGTTTCAATCCCTTGCCCGGAGCACATGTGGTCTGTGCAAATAAGGATATAACAAAAAAAGGTCCTGTATGGGTTTGGTCGGCTATTGCTTTAACTATACTTGAAGACCGGTCCGCTGGAGCAAACCTTTTTATTGAAGATGCCAACACCTGTCCTGCCGACATGAGTTATCAGGAGGTGACAGACTTTTTGAATGACACGCTTAGAAAAATAACCAATAGTGTAGTGCTTTGCGGAGTCGATCAAGGGGTAAGGTACAAAGAAACATTTGCCGGTTATAAGTTGTTGTATGTGCCTGAAAATTATGTCGGCTGCGCTTTGACATGTGCCCCCTATGTCACCATGGCTAAAAAGGCAATCCCTTCCGGCAAGCAGCCTTCCGACTTGATGAACATGACCATTGACCAATGGGAAAAGGCCCTTGATTTATCCCCGTTGCCGGAAGTTCCGAGGTATCAACAGGGATTTCTCGGTCAGGAGGGAATAAGTCCGGCACACGGTGTATCAAAACCGGAATAACAGACCAATAACCAGGATTTGCGCTTAACTCAATTTGATATTCTTTGGCAGCTTAAGTAGAGTCTGTGTATAAAGTCGAACAGAAGGAGATGAAGATGGATTCTGCTACATACGAAGTCGTCAAGTTATGGGCTGAACTATTTCCGGTCAAAGGTTATACATCCGGATTTAACAGCAGCCTCACCAAGCTTTTCATTCAGACGCCTGAAAATCTTCAGACAGCTTATGCTGACATTGAAAAAATTAGAAGGGATATTTCAGGAAAGTTACCCACTGAAGACCTTCAGTTTTGCGCTGACCGTTTGCTGACGCTTTTCCGGAGTTCCCTTGAAAACACCGGTCCGACTGCAGGAGTCACTGCAGCAGGGGACGGATTTTTTTATATCCTTATCAAGGAACAAGGCGAGCCGGAGTGGTTGCAGGATTACCTGTGCCAGGTCATCGAACTTCTGCATTTCGAAAATACACGCTGGTCGGACCAGAGCTTTTCTTATGAGACCAGGAGGGGATGTCTGGATGCGGCCGGGTATCTTTCGGGGTGTTTTAATGCACTGAATAAGCGATGGAGCCAAGCTCCGGACCTGCATAATGAGGTTGTGGAGTACATCAATACCTATAAAGGTGTTTTCTATGAACCCGGTCTCGAGACAACAGATGTGGATGAACTGTTACAACTCTTTGCCGAACACGAAATGCCTCCGAAACCTGTCAAGGGATATCCCGGGCTGTTGGAAAATCA
>BDTQ01000012.1 GCA_002898135.1 bacterium BMS3Bbin07 | reverse complement strand
TGGATAAGGTCCTTGTACAAAATGTCCAGTGCAGGGAGGTTATACCTAACAACCGTCATTCCGATAAATATTCGCTGTAATGCCGGCATGAGCCGGTACCCGGCAAAGGCATATAGCGAAATCAGGGGCAATGCAGTTTCGGCATTCTGTTTCACGCCAATCAGGTACAGCACGATTAGCAGTATTCCCCCAAAGGCAATTGTCTCAAGTGCATATCTCGGTAATTGAGACAGTATCTGACTTGTGGCCTCATAACCTGCAAGCTGACGTGATGTATTTGAGTATCGCTGGAGAAAGACAGATTCCCTGCCAAAGAGCTTCAGATCCTTAACCCCTCCCAGTGCCTCGCTTGCAACCTTAAAACACTGTGTTCTTGCTTCAGCAGAGGTCTTGCCGATCCTGGTCAGTTTCATGCGTACAAGCCCAAAGACAGTTGCGTATGCGCCTCCCAGCACAACGGCTACAGTTACTGCGAGTAACGGGTCTACCACTACCAGTAATCCAAGGATACTCAAGGCAACAACTAATTTTGTTAATACCTGCATGCCCGGCATCAGCACCCCGCCAATTACACGATGAACCTCCATAAGAATGTTTTTGCTTAAATCCGCCGTGTTGCGATTGAGGAAAAAGACGTATGGTTGGCTGAGGTATTTATTAAGAAGCCGGGCAGAGAGAGAATGTCCCTGCAAAAACGTAAAGCGTAATAGTAGCCATGTAATAATGGATGAAAACCCATTGCCGAAGGCGAGTACTGCCAGAACTGCTACTCCGCTAAAAAAAAGAAACTGGTTTGAACTGGAAAACCCCAATGCATTGTAAACTTGACTCAGATACTTATTTGTATGGATCATCTCCGGGTTTGAAACAATCCCCATAAATGGAGCAATGGAAATGATGCCTGTAATTTCCGTCAAACCCATAATCAAAATGCCACAGAATAGCCAGCAGGTCTGCCGTCTCTCACGCTTTGAAAACAATGCAAATATTTTACTGAAGTTTTTAATCATAATGGGATAAGAAATTTGCCTCCCGGTTTTTAGAAGGGAGAAAAAGCCTCAATTGACCGAAGCCTCTTCTTCATCTGATATATTTATTTTATCATAATTGGTCATGTTTTAGAGTATACAGGTAAAACTGTTCATCGGGTTCAATATTCCCTGTAAATTCCTTAATCATTACCAGATGGTATTCGGATTTCTCCGTTACTGAGGCTGGAACAGCCGGTTGATAATTCAGGATAAGTAATACGTTTTTCTTATGTCTCCTCATTTGGTCTTTTGCTATCGATATAACTTCCTGCCTGTCCAGTTTTTGCTTTTTCTCCCAGACAGCAACTCTTTTCTTATCCCAGGTAACAAAAGATCCAACCCTGCCACCTCGTATATAATAGATTTTTTTGTTGAGATAACCGGCTACGGTTATAGCTGATTCATCGTCCCCAATCAACAGCATATCCTGCATTTGTTTATCTTTAATAAATTGTGCCGTTGCCTTGCCACCGGAAAAAGGATAGAGCAAATCAACACCACCTGCATAAATCCCGGCTATAAGTTGAGTGGCAAAAACAAGTATGATGACCTTGTCTTTATACTTTGAACATACACTGCTCAAGCTGTCAATGAATTTTAATCGTATCTTTTTGTCAGGATAATATGCGGAGAGCCATAAGCACGCAACAAGCAGGATAAATAAATGTCCATGTTGTCGTATATACCCATAAAACTTTGCATAACTGACTGCTACAATCCCGAGGGTTCCAACCGTGTACAAGAAAAATATTGCAGGTTTCCGAACAAACAACAGGAGAAAATAACAGAAAAAGAGAGAAGATAATACAAATTGCAGAAGGTGATTTCTTATTATGTTGGACCCCCAGAAGTGAAATCTGAATTTAGGGATCGGAACATAGGCCTTCCAGATAATTGTGAATGCCCTGCCCATTTCCTTAAAATCAATGGCAAGACGCCAGCCTCCGGCAGCGTTGGAGCTGGAATCAGGGGGGAGGAGCTGCTGCAGAACTGAAATAATGATACCAAAGATAAATATGGAAATAGCGGTAAATACGATCCATTTCCGCTTGGAGAGGCTTTTCCGTACTTCTGTATCAATGAGAGCGTCAAAAACCAGCATTAATCCCAGAATGATAGAGATAATCAATGCATAAGCGCTAACCTGTGAAAGTAGAAACAGGATACCTGAAAGCACCAGAAGGTTGTTTCTGTTCCTGGATTGTTGAAACACGGCACAGAATGCAAAGATAAGGAGAAATCCCAGTGAGTAGTTTCTGCTTATAACCCCGTATTCGTATAAGGGAAAATAACCAAACATAAAGAGTATCTTTTGTACCCTTGTAAAGGGTGCGTATTTTACAAACAGGTATATTACGCTTGTGGCTATAATCAAATGAAAGAGCTGCATTGCAAAGGGTTGGTCACTAAACCTGCTGAACACATAAAGTCCTATGTACCAGAGGTAGGGGTGTCCCTCATACTTTAAATTCTGGAACAGATTCAGGATGGAGGAGCTGTCTTTGGCAATAAGCCATGCCTGTAGTTCATCCCGCCACATTTCATGATTAAACAGGAGTAAACCACAGATGAATAGAAAGGTTAAAACAGAGTATTTTGTGAAACGTGAATCGGTGCCTGTCTGGTTATCCAAAGTTTCTTTCCACATTAGACGTGGTAAAATTTTACCATTCACGTCAGTCTTTGTCAAGGCTGTTGACGGTCTTTTGGGATTTTCTGCACCCAGTTTGTATTGGTTGCCGCCTTCCTCATGCAATGTAACCTGTTGTTTTCATGTCTCTTTCCTTGCGCCGATAGATTCAGGGCTTAGAATGTATGATGTTTCTTAAGTTAAATACCCTTTAATAAAGGCAGGCTGAAATCGTGTTAAAAATAAAACTGAAGTTGTAATTTCCATTAATTTATATTAAAATTAGAATAAGAGTTTTATATTAAACCGGCAAATAAAAGCAGAGTTTTAAAAGGAACACACCCCTTAATCCCCTCTTGATAGAGGGGAAAGCAGGAAGCATGTATTCTCCCCTCTAAAAAGAGG
>BDTQ01000011.1 GCA_002898135.1 bacterium BMS3Bbin07 | reverse complement strand
GATTAACTTTATACCCAAGCCCAACAGTCCAGTTGGAGGGGATATCAAAGTCTCCCTGTCCGGCAAATAACCCCGCATACTTGTCGAGTTTGCTCATAAGGATTTTTGTCTGATACGATGCCCCCAGGTAGAGGTCCGGCAGTACTTCACCGAGGTAGCCGATCCTTGCCCCATAACCGTATGAATCGTCATGCCCGTTATTGGTAAGTTTAGTGGGGTCAGCGGAAAAGGCGCCAAAAGCCTGCAGGCCTGATGCCTCAAAACTCTGATATGCCAGTATGGCACTTATACCGACTGCATGTTTTGGGCTCAGTTTTATGGAATAGGTAGGGGTGACGAACAACTGCATAAGGTCTATACCGGTTGGCGTGGTTCCATAGAACGTATTGGTGTCATAATCAGTATTCATTCCGCCGTTTCCGTATATTGACACGCCGGCAGAGCTGTTTTCATTCAACATCCAGTTAACACCCACCGAGGGTATCACAAACATCTCCGAACCACTCTTCACGGTACCTGGCGTCAGACCAAACGTGCCTGGCTGACCGGATGGGTTGCCTCTTACCGTATACTTCCTGGACGGCATGAACAGGGTTAGACCTGCATCAACGCGGTTACCGACAAATACCATACCGGCGGGGTTTGTTGTGGCTGTTAACGCATCCAGCGGCAGGGCTACACCGGCACCAGCCAATGCCTTGTTCTTGATGCTGTAGCCGTGGGCAAAGTAGCCGTTTGTTGCATACGCACTTGCAACAAAGCTGAAGATTGCCACCATCATGATAGCTGAACAAAGCAAAGGCCCCTTTAGACTGCTAAATCCTTTTTGCCTCATTTCTTTCCTCCTGTTTTTTTCTGAGGGACTGTACCGTCTCCTGAGTTTAGAAACTATAAACTTTCGAATATGCTTAATTTATAGCATATTGTGGGAGATTTGTCAAGCTGATATCAGATTCTACAGGGAATAAGACTGGAAACCGCTTGTTTTTTAGGAACAGCCTGGAGGGATTAGATAGGGATTAAACAAGGAAAGGGGCATCTGAGATGCCCCTTTCCTTGTTTTTGTTTATTTTTTTATATAGATGCCGGAAACCCGGGGGATCAAAAGAGACCTTTCACCTTTCCGGTCTCGACATCCACGTCAATCCTTCTGTAGGCCGGATCCGAGGACGTACCAGGCATCAGTTTTATATCACCTGCCACTGGAACGACAAATCCTGCACCTCTGAAGATAAGGACGTCTCTAACAAAGAGCTTCCATCCCTTTGGAACACCTTTCAAGGCCGGGTTATCACTGAGGCTCAGGTGGGTCTTGACCATACAGGTGCCGAACTTTCCAAGCTCCGGGTCTGCCTCTATCGCCTTGAGTTTCTGGAGCGCCTCAGATGAAAACTCTACACCGTCCGCTCCGTAGACATCCTCTGCAATCATCTCGATTCTGTGCCTCTGGGTTACATCAAGATCATAGAGGAACTTGAAGTTACTCTCCTCATCACAGGCATCGAGCACTGCATCGGCAAGCTCAAGTGCACCGTCACCGCCTTTCAGCCAATGCTCACTGACGGCAACCCTTGCACCGGCAGCCTCAACCATCTTCCTTACGGTCTCAATCTCGGCCTTGGTATCAGTATAGAAGGCGTTTATGCAGACCACCGGGGTTGCCCCTGACTTTCTGACGGTATTTATGTGATGTATGAGGTTCTCGCAACCCTTTTCCACCCATTCAACATTCTCTTCACCGTATTCCGCGGGAATAGGTCTTCCCGGAACAGGAACCGGTGCACCACCGTGACACTTCAGGGCCCTGATTGTCGCGACTATCACTGTTGCATCTGGCTTGATGCCCGAGTAACGGCACTTAAGGTTCCAGAACTTCTCATAACCGATATCAGCACCGAACCCGCTCTCGGTTATATGGTAGTCCGAGAGTTTCAGGCCTACCCTGTCTGCTATAATCGAGGACTGTCCAATGGCAATATTGGCAAAAGGTCCTGCATGAACCAGGACAGGCTGTCCCTCTATGGACTGCATAAGGTTCGGGTTTATCGCACCGGCCATCCAAGCAGTCATTGCACCGGCAACCTCAAGGTCTTCCGTAGTTACAGGGTTTCCCTGCTTGTTATAGGCAACAACTATCTTGCCCATCCTCTCGCGGAAATCCTTCAGGTCTGTTGCCACCGACAGTATGGCCATAACCTCGGATGAGACGGCAATATCAAACTTCGACTCCATCATGAAGCCGTCCATCTTTCCGCCGATACCGATAACCATCTTTCTGAGTGCCTGGGCACAGAAGTCCATAATCCAGCCCATCTGGACATTGCGGGGGTTCATATCCAGCCTCTTCAGCTTACGCTTTGCAAGTTGTTCGTCATTGTAATTGAACTCATGCTGCATCCTTGCAGTCATTGCAACCATGGCAAGGTTATGGGCATTCATGATGGCATTTATGTCTCCTGTAAGACCAAGAGAAAATGGTGTCAGCGGGATACACTGCGAAAGTCCTCCGCCTGCTGCCGAGCCCTTGATGTTCATGGTCGGGCCGCCGGAGGGCTGTCTTATTGCAGCCATAACATGTTTGCCCCTCTTGCCCATCCCCTGAAGGAGTCCAATCGTAGTTGTTGATTTTCCTTCGCCAAGCGGTGTTGGCGTGATGGCGGTTACGTCAATGTACTTTCCGTCAGGACGGTCCTTGAGACGCTCCAGGATGGCCTTGTAATCGAGCTTTGCAACATAGTGGCCGTGGGGAAGGAGCTCTTTCTTGTCAAGCCCCATCTCTTCGGCCAACTCATAAACTGTCTTCATGTTCTTTTCTGCGGCCTCTGCTACCTCCCAGTCCGCGTGCTTTGTTGGATCAATCGGCATAAAGTTACCTCCCTTTTCGTTTCAAGTTTTATGTTGAAATAAGGAGTAATGAGGCAATGGATTAATGGTGTATTGACAATAAATCATACTCCAACATTCCATTGCTCCATTACTCCATTCTTAAATATCCCTAATAACTAATCAGCAAATTCATCAGCTTTTCGTTCATTGAGTATATGTTCCTGCTCGCTACCCTGGCTATGGCCTTCACAATCTTGTACATCACCTGCGGGTGGCTGTCTTCAAGGGACCTGAAGGTCTCGGTCTTCAGAAGAAACAGTTCAGTGTTCTCAACAGCCGTAACATTTGCACCATGCACCTTCTTGTCCTCTATAACAGAGAGCTCACCAAAGAAATGACCCTCATTGAGTATGGCCAGCGTCTGTTTCCAGCCGTCAGGGGTGCTCTTTGAGATCTCGACCTTTCCATTCTTTACAAGGTATATCCCCTTTGTAGGCTCTCCTTCCTTAAAGATAAGCGTACCCCTGGGATAACTCTCAACCGTTATCTTATCCCTGATCATCAGGAGCTCTTCATCGTTGAGCTCTTTCAGAAGTATCTGTTTCTTTAAGTCCGCTATGTCAATCATTGCTACCCTCCTGTATTATGAAATTCCGGCATTCCTCCATCAACAGGCTGTATCAGAGCACAACCTGCTTTTCCCTTATACCTTCTCTATCCTGACGGTACTCACCTTAAGCTCGGGTATTTTACAGAACGGGTCAAGGGCCTTGCTGTTTGTAAGGACATTGGCAGCAGCCTCCTTAAAGTGAAAAGGAATAAAGACAACGCCCCTGTCAGGTCTCTTTGACAGGCGGGCCTTAAGCTCTATTGCCCCGCGCCGTGAAGTAACCCTGAGCATTGCACCGTCCTCAACAGCCATATCCCGGGCATCCTCCGGGTTTATCTCTACAAAGGGTTCGGGTGAAACCTTGTTTAAGGCATCCACCCTTCTTGTCATGGAGCCTGTATGGTAGTGGAACAGCTCCCTGCCAGTTGTGAGGATAAAGGGATATTGCTCATCAGTCTCCTCAATGGACGGCCTGTACTTCACCACGGTAAAGCGTCCCTTGCCACGAGGAAACCCGCCCTTGAAGAGGTATGGAGTACCGGGATGGTCCTGAGTAGGACACGGCCACTGCAGCCCCCCCCTGTTAAGCCTCGAATAGGTCATGCCGCCCATGGCAGGCCATGCCATGCCCATCTCCTGAAAGACGGCCTCAATCCGCGGGTATTTCATCTCGTACCCCATGCGGTTGCTCAGCTCCGCTATAATCCACAGGTCCTCACGCGCCTCACCAGGAGGGGAAACCGCCTTCCGTACACGCTGGACCCGCCTTTCGGTATTTGTAAAAGTGCCCTCTTTTTCAGCAAATGATGCCGCCGGCAGCACCACATCGGCAAGTTCAGCAGTCTCCGTCATAAATATATCCTGCACAACAAGGAAGTCCAGAGCCCCTAACGCCTTAACAGTATGCGCCATGTCCGGATCGCTCAACACAGGGTTTTCACCCATGATATACATGGCCCTCAGCTCTTTTGCCTCGGCAGCAGAGAGCATGTCGGTTGCGGTCATCCCTTCCCTGTCGGATAGTTTTGCGCCCCAAAGGGTTTCAAACTTTTCCTTTATTGTTGAAATGGTAAGCTTCTGATACCCGGGGTACATATTGGGACTGCACCCCATATCGGAGGAGCCCTGAACATTGTTCTGTCCCCTGAGGGGGTTTACCCCCGAGCTCTCCTTGCCGAGACTGCCTGTCATCAGGCCGAGGTTTGCTATACAGAAGACATTGTCCGTACCATGGCTGTGCTGGGTGATACCCATGGTATAGTATATGCCCGGACTTGAGGCACCGGCATAGAGCCTGGCAGACTCGATTATCTTCTCTTTTGGAACTCCTGTTATCTTCTGGCCGACCTCGGGAGTAAATTCATCGAGACCCTTTAAAAACTCCTGATCAAAACCCTCGGTGCGGAAGACGATAAAGTCCTTATCCATCAGCCCCTCCTTAACAATCACGTGCATCATGCTGTTAAGCAGGGCAACATCCGTACCCGGGCGCTGCTGCATCCATATATGTGCAAACCTTACAAGGGGCACTCGCCTGGGGTCAGCCACTATAATCTTTGCCCCTTTCCTTGCAGCCTTCATCATCCTGAGGGCAACAATGGGGTGGTTCTCTTTTGTATTGGAGCCGATAACAAACAGGAGGTCATTGTTCTCTATCTCGGGGATAGAGTTCGTCATGGCTCCCGAGCCGAACACTGTGGCCAGACCGACCACGGTAGCACTGTGTCAGTAGCGGGCACAGTGATCAATATTGTTCGTACCGACCGCTGCCCTCAGGAATTTCTGAAACAGGTAGTTCTCTTCATTCGTGCATCTGGCGGAACTGAGCCCTGCGATTGCATCGGCGCCGTGCTTTTCCTTTATCTCTCCAAACCTCTCCGCAACATAATCAAGGGCCTCATCCCATGAAGCCTCCTCAAACCGGCCGTTCCTCTTTATCAGGGGATGTTTAAGCCTGTCCGGGCTGCTGTTGAACCTGAAACCGAACCTGCCCTTTACACACAGCCACCCCTCGTTCAGTGATTCAGGACGTGATGACACCCTTATCACCTCGTTCCTTGCCACATGGAGGGTTATGTTACAACCACAGCCGCAGTAAGGGCATATACTCTCCACCTTCTCTATATCCTTCTGCCTGCCCTTGCCCATGGAGATTTTCCCCATAAGTGCACCGGTTGGGCAGACACTGACGCACTGACCGCAGAATTCGCAATCAAGGTCTTTCTCAAACGGAGGGCAGACCTTTGCAGAAAACCCCCTGTATGCTATCTCAATGGCGCTTACACCCTGGACCTCGTTGCAGACCCTCACACACTTGCCGCAGAGTATGCACTTCTCCATATTCCTCTCAATAAAGGGATTGCCGTCACTGCCGGAATACTGTCTCCTCTCACCTTCAAAGCGGTTTTCCCTGAGGTTGTAGAAGTAGGCAAGCTCCTGAAGCGTACAGTCTCCTGCCTTCTCGCAGATCATGCAGTCAGTGGGGTGGTCGCTGAGGAGGAGTTCAACTATTGTACGCCGAAGTCCCTCAATCTCTTCATTTGTGGTCTCCACATTCATCCCCTCTGTAACAGGGGTGGTGCAGGCAGTCACAGGTCTCGGCATACCCTTTATCTGGACGAGACAGAGCCGGCATCCTCCGTATGGCTCAAGCCTTGGGTCGTCACAGAGAGTGGGTATATAGAAGTCATGCTCTCTGGATACCTGAAGGATAGTAGAGCCATCTCTTACCTTGATGCTCCTGCCATCTATTGTTAATGTGACCATCATCTTTCCTCCGCTCTATCCCTTCTTTATCGCCTTGAACTTGCAGGTTTCAAAGCATGCCCCGCACTTTACACATATCTCCTGGATAATCTTGTGGGGCTTTTTCTTTTCTCCGACAATAGCGCCTGCAGGACATACCCTTGCACACATGGTGCAGCCCTTGCAGAACTCCTCAAGTATGGAATACGTTAGCAGGTTCTTGCATACACCTGCCGGGCAGCGCTTCTCATGAATGTGGGCCTCATACTCGTCACGGAAATACCTGAGTGTGCTCAGCACAGGGTTGGGCGCTGTCTGTCCCAGACCGCAGAGTGAGGCAGACCTGATATCATTGCTCAATTTTTCAAGAAGGTCCATATCCCCCGGTCTTCCCCTGCCATCGGTAATCCGCTCCAGTATCTCCAGAAGCCTCTTTGTCCCTATCCGGCAGGGCACACATTTTCCGCAGGACTCCGCCTGGGTGAATTCAAGAAAGTATTTCGCAATGTTTACCATGCAGTCCGTCTCATCCATCACAACCATACCGCCGGAACCGACAATCGAGCCGGCCTTTGCAAGAGACTCGTAGTCAACGGCTATATCTATCATATCGGCGGTTATGCACCCGCCTGACGGTCCGCCTGTCTGAACAGCCTTGAGCTTTCTGTCTCCCTCGATTCCACCGCCTATATCATAGACAATCTCCCTGAGCGCAATACCAAGGGGGACCTCTATAAGTCCGCTGTTCTTGACCTTCCCTGTAAGGGCAAATACCTTTGTCCCCTTACTCTTTTCAGTTCCGAACTGCGCAAACCAGTCAGCACCGTTACGGATTATATAGGCAATATTTGCAAGGGTCTCCACATTATTAATAACCGTGGGCTTTCCCCACAGTCCCTTCTGGGCCGGAAAAGGCGGCTTGGCCTTCGGCATCCCCCTGTTGCCTTCAATGGAGGCTATAAGGGCCGTCTCCTCGCCACAAACAAAGGCGCCGGCACCAAGCTTTATCTTTATATCAAAATTAAAGTCCCTCTCCTGTATCCTGTTGCCGAGAAAGCCCCTCTGCCTTGCCTGGTCAAGGGCGATCTTCAGCCTCTCAACTGCAAGGGGATACTCTGCCCTGATATAGACATAACCCTTCAGGGCTCCAATTGCATAGGCGCCTATAATCATACCCTCTATCACCGAATGGGGGTTTCCCTCTATAACGGAGCGGTCCATAAACGCCCCGGGGTCTCCTTCGTCGGCATTACATATCAGGTACTTCGGTTCACCGGGGGCCTTTCTTGCAAACTCCCACTTCAGGCCTGTCGGGAATCCGGCTCCACCCCTTCCCCTCAGTCCGGAGGCCTTTATCAAGTCAATAGTCTCCTCAGGGGTCATTGTCGCCAGAACCTTTTTTAGGGCCTCGTATCCGCCCCTCTCCACATATGACTCGATATCCTCGGGGTCAACCTCTCCGCAGTCCGAAAGCACCACCTTCACCTGTTTTTCATGGAAGGTGTGGTAATCCTCCTTCACCTCCCAGTCCCCGACTGCCTGGCCCTGAAGGATATGCTCCTGCACAATCCTTGGAACCATGTCGGATTTTATGTACTCATAGGTAGTCTTCTCTCCGTCGATAATCACGTCCACAAGCACGTCCCTGGCACAGAAACCGCGGCAGCCGACATTGTGAACCGAGCAGTTCTTCTCTACAGACGCATTAATGCCGGCAGCCTTAATCTCTTCGTTGAAGGCAGAGACCACGCCGGTTCCACCTGCGGCAATTCCGCCTGTACCCATACAAACCTTTATGACTATATTACACTCCTGCATCATTTGATCTTTCTGATCTCCTTCATGAGCCTGTCAGCGGTCATCTTTCCATGGACTTCCTTGTTTATGATAACAACCGGTGCTATGCTGCACGCACCGACACAGTTGACCTTCTCAACAGTAAATTTTTTGTCTTCAGAGGTGTCTTCCCCTGACGGTATATGGAGTTCCCTCATCAGGCTGTTAATAAGCCTCTCGGAGCCTTTTACATGACAGGCTGTGCCGCAACAGGCGGTTATTATATTCTCCCCCCTCGGCTTGAGGTGGAACTGGGCATAAAATGTGGCAATACCATAGAATCTCGAAGGAGGAATATCGAGCTGCTCTGAAAACCAGTCGATTGCATCCTGTGGCAGATAACCAAAGGACTCCTCAATGTCCTGAAGAAGGGATATAACATTGCCCTCGTTTTCATGATATGCCTCAAGTATCTTTTCACGGATATCCTGCAATACAGACCTCCTTTAAGGATACGAAGTCTTATACGCTAACATTTAATGAAGTGTTCAATCAATTACCGGAAAGGAGCTATTAAAATTTTTAATACTCAAACTCCTTAGTTGTATGGACCTTTTTCAGACAATCAGGTGAAGAGGGACTTCGCCCCTGGTTGAACGGTTTCAACCTTGGTGTTCAAAAAACAGCAATATTGAGAACTTACATCCTCTCGGGCACTGTCACGCCCAGGATTGATAATCCCTCTTTCAGGACGGTCTTTACAGCATCACAGAGTGACAGCCTTGCAAGGGTCAGGGCCGCCGGCTCCACCCCCAGGACGCGGTGTGTATTGTAGTAGGGATGAAACAACCCGGCAAGTTCCTGCAGGTAGAATGTAATCCTGTGTGGCTCCCTTGTCCTGACAGCTCCCTCAAACATAAGGGGGTAGAAGAGGATTTTCCTGATAAGACCGATCTCGGTCTCCTCTTCAAGGTAGTTCAGGTCCCCTTCTTTGCCTGTCTGGATGCCCTCCTCCTCTGCCTTTCTGAATATACTGTTAATCCTGGCATAGGCATACTGGACATAGAAGACAGGATTTTCAGAGGACTCCTTTTTTGCTACATCGATATCGAACTCGAGGTGACTGTCATGGCTGCGGGTAAGAAAGATAAACTTGGTTGTGTCTGCTCCCACCTCTTCCATCACTTCCCTGAGCGTGACAAACTCTCCGCTCCTTTTCGACATCTGCACAGGCCTTCCGCCCCTCAGGAGCGTAACTATCTGAACAAGGAGTACGCCAAGCCTCTCCTCAGGATAGCCGAGTGCCCGGATGACCGCCTTTATCCTCGGGACATATCCATGGTGGTCAGCACCCCATATATTTATAAGCTCATCAAACCCGCGCTGTATCTTATACCAGTGATAGGCTATATCAGAGGCAAAGTATGTATGAGAGCCATCGCTCTTAATAACGACCCTGTCCTTGTCATCACCGAACTCCGTAGCCCTGAACCAGAGCGCCCCTCCTTCCTCATACAGCTTCCCCTTTTTCCTGAGTTCTTCAAGGCACTTTTTAACAAGCCCTTCATCATAAAGCGCCTTCTCGCTCTGCCAGCGGTCAAATACAACACCAAAGTCCCTGAGATCGTGCTCCATCAGCTTCAGCATCCGGTCAACGCCGAACCTGATGAAATACTCGCCTGCAAGATCGAAATCCGAGTCCTTAAACCGCTCCCCGACCTCTCTGAGCAGGTCTGCGGCAAGGTCTTTTATATAATCCCCCCGGTATCCCTCTTCCGGAAACGGACAAGCAACTCCAAGTATCTCCTTATACCTCGCAAAAATGCTCTCACCAAGCAGTCTCACCTGTCTTCCTGCATCATTTACATAGAATTCCCGCTCTACATCATAACCGGCCCTTGCCAGCAGATTGGCCAGCGCTGCTCCCACGGCAGCTCCCCGTCCATGACCGAGGTGAAGCGGGCCTGTCGGGTTTGCACTCACAAACTCAACCTGCACCCTCTGTCCCTGTCCCAAATCTTTTCGCAGATACCGGGAAGGGTTATTCAGCAGGGCTCGCAGCTCTGCATACAAAAACCGCCTCTTAAAGGTGAAATTTATAAATCCCGGACCTGCAACCTCCACTTTCTCAAAAGGGGCCTCCGCACTCAGGATCGAGGCGAGCTCTTCAGCTATCACCCGTGGCGCTTTTTTGAGCCTTTTTGCAAGAACCATTGCAACGGGTGTAGAGAGGTCACCGTGCCGGGCAATCCTCGGCACCTCAAGCTCGACAAAGGGCACCTCTGCTCCCAGCTTCTGAATCGCACTGTTTATGTATTGCCGTATATCCATAAAGAAACTCCTGTATCTAATGAATGTAAGGATGTAGGATAGCATAGAAGGGTAAACCCGGACAAGCTCTGGTTTGATACGGAAAGGCCGGCGGTCTTGACAAAATCACGAGTTCAAATGTTATATTTATTAGCACCTGACCTTAAAAAGAGGCGCGTAGCTCAGGGGGAGAGCGCTACCTTGACACGGTAGAGGTCGACGGTTCGAAACCGTCCGTGCCTACCATAAATTTCTCTTTTAAAAAACCCCGAAAGGGGTTTTTCTTTTCCTGTTCACTGCTGGAATCCGGCCTTCTTCAGGTCTGCAACGACTACAAGGACATATTTTTCAGGATCAAGGTATTTTGCGGCGACCCTCTGGAC
>BDTQ01000010.1 GCA_002898135.1 bacterium BMS3Bbin07 | reverse complement strand
TAAGAGACTCAGGAAGGAAAGCAGGCGGCTCTATCACTGTACTGTTGAGGAGTTCCTGAGGCACAAACTCAAGGGCTACTTATCCCAGATTCAGAAGGTGGGGGGTATCGCCCTCTATGACACGGTAATCTCAGAGGTTGAAAGGGCGCTGTTGACACTCGCCATGGAAAAGACAGAGGGAAATCAGCTTCAGGCATCAAAACTCCTTGGACTCAACCGAAATACGGTAAGAAACAAGATAAACAAATATAAAATCAAGAAGATCTGAACGTCTGCGACTGAAGAGTTACGAAATTCCTTTCAAGGGTGTCTCTCCATTTTCGTTTAAATTCTGCAAACTTCCCCATCACAATGGAATCCCTCATCAGCCTGAAGAATCTCAGGTAAAAACTCAGGTTGTGTATGGTGTTCAACCTCATGGAAAGTATCTCCCTTGACAGATACATGTGCCTGAGATATGCGCGAGAGAAATTCCGGCATGTATAACAGGAACACTCCGGGTCAAGTGGGGAAGGGTCCTCCTTGAACTCGGCCCTCTTGATGCTGATCCTCCCTGTTGAGGTAAATAGCGTTCCATTCCTTGCATTCCTTGTGGGCATCACACAATCAAAAATATCATAGCCGGCCTCCACGGCCTCAAGCACATCAAGGAGGTCGCCTATACCCATAAGATACCTCGGCTTCACATCCGGCATTACAGGGCCGGTAGCATGGATAATCTCATACATTAATTCCTTGGGCTCTCCAACACTCAGTCCCCCTGCAGCATAACCATCAAATCCTATCCCGACTATCTCTTCAAGGCTTTTTAAACGGAGGTCTCTGTAAGTGCTGCCCTGAAAAATGCCAAAAAGGGCCTGGGGAGAGCCTTCAGGATGAACAGACCTGCACCTCTTTGCCCACGCTGTGGTCAGTCTCAGGGAGTTCAGGGCATAATCATATGTGCTGGGAAAGGGGGTGCATTCATCAAAGGCCATGATTATATCAGCTCCAAGTGCCTGCTGTATCTCCATCGCCTTCTCAGGGCCTATGAAATGCAGGGAGCCGTCTATATGTGAACGGAACTCAACCCCGTCCTGGGTGATAATCCTCAGTCTGGAAAGGCTGTATACCTGAAAGCCCCCGCTGTCTGTAAGTACAGGCCCGGGCCAGCTTATGAACTTCTGAACACCGCCGAGTCTTTTTATGGTCTCGTGTCCCGGCCTCAGGTAAAGGTGATAGGTGTTACAGAGCATCACCTCTGCACCTGCACTCCCGAGCTCCTCAGGGGAGATGGACTTTACAGTACCCAGGGTGCCTACAGGCATAAACTGGGGCGTGAGGACAAGCCCCCTTTCCGTCTCGATTATCCCTGCCCGTGAATTGCCGTCGGATGCAATGACACTGAATTTCATAACATCCTATTATAAACTAAATGCAACGGTTTTCAGCCGGGAACATCTCTCTCACTCCAGCAAGGCATCCGCCTGAATCATGAGTTCGCGCTTGAGGTAGAAGAGCCTTGAGAGCCTGAACCGGGCCTCTGCATAGGCAAGGTTGAGTTCCCCGAGGCGGGTGAGCGTTATGGTTCCTGCACGGTATTGTCCCCTGGCATCTTCATAGTTTTCTCCTGACAAGGTCACTGACTCCCGTTGCAATTCTATCCTTCTGTCAACTGATGTAACGCTGACCTTCAAGTCTCTGACAAGACCGGCCAGCTCTTTTCTGGTCTTCTTTAGTTTGTTGTCTGCAACCTGCATCTCTGCCATAGTGGCGGCCTTGTTGCTGCTGACAAGGCCGCCGTCAAGGACATTCCATGTGAGCTGTATCCCTACATTCCATTCCTGATCCATCTGACCTATATATTCGTTGCTCGACCTGGCAGAGGTCACAAGCTGAAGTTCAGGCAGGTGCCCTCTCCTTGCAATCTCATAGCTGAGTCTGGAAGTTAAAAGATCGGTCCTGGCAAGTCTTATATCGAGCAGGATATCCTGCTTAAAGGCATCTTCGAGTCTCTTCAGGCGTGTTTCAACTCCCCTTACGCTGTCAAGCCTGCCTTGGGGTACGAGGAGTTCTTCCCTGCCTGACCTGCCGATTGAGATATTAAAGTCAATCAGTGCCCTGTTGCAGGATTCTTCGCCGGTCTGCAACTCTTCCATGGCATTATTGAGATTCAGCTTTGCCTGCCGCACATCAAGAGAAGTCACCATCCCGGCATTTTTGAGGTCTTCTGCATCCCTGAGTTCCTCCTCTCTCTGTGCCGTCCTGTCTTCCAGAATATCAAGAAAGGCTCTCTGAAAGAGTACCCCATAAAAGGCAAGTCTGACCTGCCTCCGGATATCTCTCTTTCCGGATTTTTCAGTGATTTCCGATAACCTGTAGAGGTTTTCCTTGAGATCCAGACTCCTCAATATCCTGCCGCCTGTCCAGAGTACCTGACTTGCCTCTATTGAAGCGGATTTAAGCCAGTGGGGTGTCTCAAAACCGGGAAACCATTCGACGGTACTGTAATTCCGCAAATATCTTGCCCCGATTCTTGCCTGGGGTTTGACAAAGGCAACCCCTTTTCTGGCATCAGCCCTTAAAGCCTCGGAAGACCGGACTGTAATCCTGACAGCCTCTGAGTCTTCAAGGGCAAGCTTCAGGGCATCTTCAATTGTTATGGTGCGGGCAACTGATGGAATAACGAGTATCAGCAGTAATACAAGCAATTTAATCTTCAAGTCTGCACCTCCTTGTCGTGCCTTCCGGTGACCCTTCGCAGAAAGAGCCTGAGGGCCTCGGAAAGTTCATACTCAACCGGAACAATAAGCAGTGTAAGCAGGGTAGCGCTTGAAAGCCCTGTTACGAATGCAGTGGCCATGGGCGCCCACGCAATAGACTTGCTCGGAATGCCTATCGCCATCGGCAGGAGCCCCAGCATGGTGGTGACTGTAGTGATCAGCACAGGACGCATCCTGACACTGCACGCCTCTATTACAGCCTCCCGCAGTGGGGCCCCGGCCCTCCGCCTCCTGTTCATAAAGTCTATGAGTATGAGGGAGTCGTTGACTGCAACCCCTGCCAGGCCGACAACAGCAAGAAAGCTCCCGATCGTGAAGGTCGATCTGGTAATGAGCATCCCGAAAACAACTCCTATAAGGGCAAAGGCAACGGCAGAGATGATGATTACGGGCTGAAAATAATCCTTGAACTGGGAGGAGAGCACCATGTATATACAGAGCAGGGCGATGAAAAAGGCAAAGACCAGTGAGGTGTATGCCCGCTTGGTGGACTCAAACTCACCGCCGAAACTTATAGTGACACCCGGATGCTCTCCGGCAATGTTTTCGAAGAATCTCTTGACAAGCACCTGCACCCTGCTTGTGGAAAGGTTTGCCCCTGACTTGATATCGGAAGAGATGGTGATGGTCGGTTTTCCATTGTATCGGGTCCTTATAGTGGGCTCGTTCAGGTACTTCATCTCAACGAGGTCTCTGAGAAGGACAGGTGAGGAGCTGTTCTCAATTACAGGCACGTCCAGTATGTCGGCCGGCTCGGAGATGCCGGTCCCCCTGCTGTTGCCGGGGTCATCCGCCCTTGCAAGCCGCACCAGGAGGGCCACCTCCTCGCCCCTGCTCCTGAACTCGCCTGCGTATCTGCCGTTTAACGCCCCTGCCACAAGAGAAGTTGCAGTCCGGGGAGTGAGGCCGTATTCAAAGACCGCTTCCTGCATAGGGATGTATTTGACCACCCTCTGACTCGTTGCCCTGTTGTCATCAAGACCCTGCAGGTCTGAAAATTCCTCATCCGATCCGAGGTATTGCTTCAGGGAGTCTGCAGCCCTTACCACTTCGCCCATGGTATTACCGGAGATCCTGATATTAACGGCCTTTCCTGTTGGTGGCCCCGTGTTTTCAGGGAAGACCTTCAGGTAGGGTTTCAGTTCGGAACCACCGTATTTCCGGTCAATAAAGTCGTTCACCTTTTCCCGGATATAATCAAGATGGAGCATCAGGTCATTGCCGGGATTTTCGGGAAAATCCCTCTCTTTCTCCTCGGGCAGGGTCACTACCACCTGTCCGTAGCGATGGCCTGAATGGAGTGAATAGTCTTCATCCTCATAGAAACCGGCTGCCCCGGATGTTGCAAGGGCCTGTTTCTTTCCCATTGACACGATAAAACGCGACAGATCCCTCACCACGGCATCCGTCCTCTCGATGGACGTGCCCGCAGGCATGATGACGGCAAGGTGGTACCTGAAGTAACTGCCGGGGAAAAACTTTACATTGATAAGGGGCACAATACCTGTAACGGAAAGGCCGAGGATCAGGAGTGCGAGCAGAAAAAGCCCGGAGATTGACACCATGGTTGCAGCCTTGTGCTCAAGGAGTATATCGAGAATCCTCCGGTAGAGCCTCCAGAGGGGGGCAAATATAGCTGAGGTGAGGTGGTGAGAATGCTCTTCCTTTTCTGCTGTCGGCTGCTTTATTCTTTTCGGGCCCCAGTCGAGTATATGTATGGGCAGGATAAAAAGCGCCTCAAAGAGGGAGGCGGCAAGGGCATAGGATACGGCCTTTGGTATGACGCTGAAGAAATCCCCTGTACTGCCGCTCATGATCAGCATGGGGACAAAGGCGAGTATGGTTGTGAGTGACGAGCTGATGACCGGCAGCATCACCTCTGAAACACCGTCTATAACCGCCTCCTTGGAGGACTTGCCCATCTGCATATGGCGGTAGACATTTTCTAAGATGATTACTGCATCGTCAACGATAATACCGGAGACAAGGACGAAAGAGAAAAGGCTTATCGTGTTGATGGATTGACCGGTTATTTTAATAAGAATGATTGCACAGAGAAAAGAGAAGGGGATGCCTATTGCGGTCAGCATGGCATTTCTGAAGCCTAAAGTAATCCAGAGCACTATGGTTACAAGTACCATGCCAAACAGCATGTTGCCGCTGAGGGTCCTGACCGAATCCTTTATCTCGATAGTGGAATCGTTTGTAAACTCAATGGTGACACCGTCCCTGCCATGGGTCTTTTCAAAACGCCGGGAGAGGTCCTTGACCGCCTCTGCGATCCTGATCGAGTTGCCGCTGTCCTCCTTTTTGACGAGGAGTCTCAAGGTATTGAGGCCATTGGTAGAGGAGATCACATCCGGATCCCTGTAGCTTATAGCGGCACTTGTTACAAGGTCTCCCACGCGGAGGAAATTGGCATCTCCGTCCCGTCGCACAACAACATCCAGGACCTCCTGCTGGGAGGAAAGCCTGCTGCCCGCCTCAAGCATAAACTCGGTGCTATCTTCCCTGAACCTCCCTGTGGGTATCTTTGTGTTGGCCGACCCGACGGCCTCTGCCACCTGATCAAAAGTAATGCCGAACCTGCGCAGTTTTTCAGGGTCCAGGGAGACATGGAACTCCTTTTCGTATTCCCCTGAAAGTGTCACCTCCCTCACCCCCGGGATATCAAGGATGCCTGCCTTGAGTTCTCCGGCCAGGAGTTTCAGGCTCCTGCTCGGGATATCCCCCACTATGTTTACGGCAACAACCGGCATCCACATCTGGGTGTCGGCATACATGAAGAGGGGTTCATCAGCTCCGGGTGGCAGCTCGTTCTTGATGTTCAATACCCTGAACCTCAATTCATCATAGAGGGCCCTGTAATCAGTGTCGTCAATGAACTTTACTTCTACGGTGGAATAGTTTCGCAGTGACCTTGACTGGATATCCTCAACGTTTTTAATCCCGTCCAGGGCGTCTTCTATCTTGCTGGTGACCAGGCTTTCCACGTCATCAGCCGAGGCACCGTAATAGACCGTGGTTATAAAAACCCTCCCCATGTCAACGGGGGGCATATTCTCTACAGGTGTGGTAAAAAGGCTGAAGATTCCTGCCACAATAAAGAGGACGAATACGATATTGAGGAAGACCGCCTGTCGAATTGTATAGCGGACAACCCTCTTCATTTTTGCCCTGCAGCAAGGAGTTCAGTGCCCGGGACAAGACGTTTGTCTGCCGCTACTCTCAGGAAATCACCGGATTCGCCAAGGGGCATGAGCTTTACGACTTCACCTGTCTCCTTTACTGTCACTGTGGGGTTTTCGTAACGATTGGTAACAGCGGTTTTGGGGATAAAGAGGCCTTCCGAGCGGAGCCGGAGTGGAAGAACAAACATGAGTCCGCCCCTTCCCTGACCATGTAAATCACGGATTACCAACTCTACATTCAGCTTTCTTGTTTTTTCATCGAATTCAGGGTTGATCCACTTGAGAGACGCCTTAACCGGCACCCCTTCAAGTTCAGCATCAAACTCTTCAGCAAGGGATTTTATGGCTGAAAGCTCCTCACTTGATACGGAGAGCGGCACAACAAGCCCACTGTAGTCGGAGACCTCGGCAAGAGGAGTCCCCGGCTG
>BDTQ01000009.1 GCA_002898135.1 bacterium BMS3Bbin07 | reverse complement strand
TCATCCGTCACCAGGATGTTCGTTCCACCGCCTATCAGGACATACCCGACACCCTCTCCTGCAAGCGCTTCAACAAGCCGCAGAAGGCTTACGGGGTCTGAGGGGATGAAGATATAATCAGCCTTGCCGCCTATTCTCAGAGATGTATAGTCTCTGAGAATTACATCAGTCAGAACATCTCCGTTAAACCCTTCGCTTAATCTCTCTTTTAAACTGTAATCCGGGACCATTGATTACCCCTGTTCAATTATTCTGTTACCTGCCTGCTCATTACCGCCTGCTGCTGTTCAATATCTCCTCTCCCACCTTCCATACATCCCCGGCGCCAAGGGTGAGAAGGAGGTCCCCCTCTTTCAATTCCTCACCAATGTCTGCCACCATATCATTCCTCTCCCTTATATACCTGATATCCCTTACCCGGTCCTTCATCTCCCTGTAAAGGAGTTCTGAGCTAACACCATTAATAGGCCTCTCACCTGCGGGGTATATATCCATAAGATAGAGCACATCCACACCCTCAAACGAATCAACAAACTCCTGCATCAGCTCTTTTGTCCTCGAATACCTGTGTGGCTGGAACACAACGACAAACCTCCCGTTTACCGCCCGGCAGACCGACCCAAGGGTAGCCCTGATCTCTGTAGGATGATGACCGTAATCATCATATACCTTTGCACCTGAAAACTCTCCCTTGAACTCAAACCTTCTTTGAATTCCTGAAAAAGAAGCAAGGGTCTCCCTCACTATATCCACGTCAATCCTCAACTCCGAGGCAACACAGATGGCACTCAGCGCATTAAGGACATTATGTACACCAACAAGGGGTATCCTGAACTCTCCGAGATCAACCCCCCTGTCAACCACACTGAAACTCATGCCAAGGCCCTCTGCACCAACGTCATAGGCCCTCATGTCAGCCTCTGGAGAGAAGCCAAAGGTAATATATTTCCTTTGAAGCTCACCCATAATCCTCCGCAGATAGGCGTTCTCCATGGAGAGTATCGATATACCATAAAAAGGAACCTTGTCAAGGAACTCCCTGAAGGCATTGCAGAGGGCCTCCATGCTCCTGAAATAGTCCATGTGCTCCCTGTCGATATTTGTAGCCAGGGCTATGGTCGGAGACAGCTTGAGAAAAGAACCGTCACTCTCGTCTGCCTCTGCAATGAGAAAATCACCCTGTCCTAACCTTGCATTTGAGCCTGTGGCCTTAAGCCGTCCGCCGATAACAACAGTGGGGTCGAGACCTGCACCGGATACAATTGCCGAGATCAAGGAGGTGGTGGTGGTCTTTCCATGTGCACCTGCAACGAGGATACTGTATTTAAGCCGCCCTAATTCCGCAAGCATCTCCGCCCTTGGTATTACGGGTATGGATTTCAGACGTGCCTCCAGAACCTCTATGTTGTCGTCCCTGACAGCAGAGGAGATTACTACAACATGAGCGCTGTCAACATTGTCCGGCCTGTGTCCTATATATACCTTAATTCCCATCTCTCTGAGCCTTCTCGTGTTATCAGACTCCCTGACGTCGGAACCGGTAACCTCATAGCCGAGGTTTCGAAGCACCTCTGCAATGCCGCTCATCCCGATCCCGCCGATTCCTACAAAATGTATCACTCTGAACTGTTCAAACATTCTTCCCTGCTCCTTTCCAGCGAAATCAGACTTAAAGCAATATCTGCAATCCTCTTTACTGCATCCGGCCTTCCAAGCCCCATGGCCTTTGTCCGCATATTTCCCCTCAATCCGGGATCATTATAGAGCCTCCTTATCTCCCCGGAAAGCCTCTTTCCGTTAAGCTCGATATTACGAACCATTACTGCCGCACCAAGCCTCTCAAGCTTTCCGGCATTAACCTCCTGGTGGTTTGCTGCCGCATAAGGATAGGGAACAAGTATCGACGGCTTGCCCGTTACACATATCTCTGCAAGCGTAGTTGCACCCGACCTTGAGACTACAAGGTCTGCAACAGCATATGCCTCCGGCATCTGATATATAAAAGGCGTCACCATCCCCGTGTATCCATAGCTTCTGTATGCATCCCGGACTGTTTCAAAATCCTTTTCCCCTGTCTGATGAAGAAACTGTATCTCCTCCCTGAGGTCAAGGAGATACTGCAGTGCATCTATCATGGCCCTGTTTACTGATTCCGCCCCGGCGCTTCCTCCGAATATGAATATGGTAAAGAGGTTATCACCGAGTGAAAAAAGCCTGAGGCCCGATGACTTGCTGCCCCTTAAAATCCTCTCTCTGACCGGGTTTCCCGTAAGGTGCACCTTTTCTCTCGGGAAGTAGGCCATACTCTCCTGATAAGTGATGCATATGGACTTCACAATATAGCCCAACAACCTGTTTGCCCTTCCTGCAACGGTATTCTGTTCAAGGAGCATCGTGGGTATGGAGAGCATCCATGCCATTACAAGCGGTGCCAGAGAGGCATACCCGCCTGAACCAATCACTATTTCAGGACGAATCTCCCGCAGATAACTGTAACTCTCCTTCAGCGCCTGTAGAAACCTGTAAAGGGAGCGGCCCTTTTTAAAAAGGGAGACACCCACAAATCCCTCTGCCGGGATAAACTTTATTGTGTAACCCTCCCTCGGCACAACCCTTGCCTCAATCCCATGCCCTGTGCCCATAAATACAATCTCTGTTCGGGAGTCCCTTTTCTTTAACTCCTCGGCAAGGGCAAGCCCGGGGTACAGGTGGCCTCCAGTACCGCCCCCTGCAATCACAACCCTCATCGCAATGACCTCCTGAGTCTTCGGGTCTTTAATCTCGCTCTCCTCTTTATAAGCATGTCTCGACTCGGAAGGCTGTACTGCTCCAGGTCAGACCTCGATATTCTCAACAGCGTGCCTGCTGCCATAAAATTAACAAGCAGTGATGAGCCTCCATAACTTATAAAAGGCAGGGGCAAACCCTTTGTGGGAACAAGCCCTGTGACAACCGACATATTTATCAATGCCTGCATGGTTATCATCATTGTCAGTCCGAATGCCACATAATAAGAAAAGGGACTCTGAGCCTTGTCCGCAACCTTCAGGCCCCGGATAAAAAAAGCAATAAAGAGGCACAGTACCACGGCAACTCCGAGCAAACCAAGTTCCTCACCAATCAGGGAGAAGATAAAGTCTGTATTAACCTCAGGCAGAAAGCTCAGTTTCTGCCTGCTCTCACCGAGTCCCACACCTTTCAGGCCCCCACTGCCAAGGGCAATAAAGGACTGCACAAGCTGAAAGCCGCTACCGTAGGGGTCTTTCCAGGGATTAAGGAAGGTAAGAAGCCTCTCCAGCCTGTAGGGCTCCATCAGGAGTTTAATCACAACAGGCAGCAACGAGACAAGCGCAAGGAGTATAAATTTCATCCTGGTGCCTGCCAGAAAGAGCATGGAAAAAGTGATAAGCCCAAGAGTAAAGGCCCCACCGAAATCAGGCTGCATCATGATTATAGACTGCAGGGCAACCATTACAACGAGTGGCTTCATAAACGCCTTAAAACTGTCCCTGTTATACCGGGGAGAGGAAAGATACACTGCAAGGGACAGTACCATTGCGAACTTTGCAAGCTCAGCCGGCTGAAAGGTCGACGGCCAGAGTCTCAGCCATCTCCTTGCCCCATTGATCTTCACGCCAAGCCCCGGGATAAATACACAGAGCAGGAGCACTAACGAGAGGATAAGGAGTGGATAGGACCACTTTTTTAATGTGCCTGGGCTTATCCGGTAGAAAAACCACATGGAGACCATGGCTATAACCAAGGTCATAACATGCTTTTTCAGATAGATAAACTGGAAATCCGAGCCCCCGGCAATCGTGCCCCCGGATTTCGAAATGGGCAGCAGTGCTGTTGAACTGTACACCATCACCACACCTGTAAAAGAGAGGAGCAGGACAATAAAGAGCAACCACCTGTCGGCTCTTCTGTTCTCTTTACTCTCCATCATCAGCTCTTTATTATCCATCATTGTCTTGATAACTCCCAAACATAACCTCACGAGTTCTGAACAACCAACACCCTCTTCATCAGACTCCTTACAGACTCCTTAAAGACCTTTCCCCTGTGTTCAAAATCCTCAAACATATCAAAACTCGCACATCCCGGAGACAGGAGTACCACATTCCCTGCCCCTGCCATGGAATATGCCTTTGTAACCGCATCGGCCATATCTTCAGCCTCTAAAGCGGCGGTAACACCGTCAAGCTGTCCGAGTATCTTCTCCCTTGCCTCACCGATAACCACAAGCCCCTTCACCCTTCCCCTCATATACTCCCTCAGTGGAGTAAAGTCATTGCCCTTGTCCCTGCCGCCAAGGATAAGGATGACGCCATCCTGAAAACCCTCAAGAGATTTTATAACCGAACCGGTATTGGTCCCTTTTGAATCATTGTAAAACCCAACACCCTCAATCTCCTCCACAAATTCCATCCTGTGCTCAAGTCCACTGAACTCTGAAAGCACATCCCTGATTGCCGCCATATCCACACCGCAAAGGACTGCATTAAGTGAGGCAGCGAGTGCATTCTCTATATTATGAACACCCTTTATCCTTACATCCTGAACCCTTATAATCCTGTCCTCTTTCCTGTCAGCGTTAATACATAACCAGCCCTCTCTCAGATAAGCACCCCGTGGAATGGGCGGGGTAACCCCGCCCCTACTTTCCTGAGTGGAAAAATAGAAGACCTCAGAGGGCGCATGAGAGCCGAGTTCCCTGACAAGCGGGTCATCCAGATTCAGTATGAGACAGTCATCACGGGTCTGGTTCCTGAAAATCCCTGCCTTTGCCTCAATATAGCCGTCCATATCCCTGTATCTGTCAAGATGGTCAGGGGTAATGTTCAGGATTGATGCCACAGATGGGGCAAATTCCCGTATGCTTTCGAGCTGGAAAGAAGAGACCTCAACAACTACATACTCCACATCTCCTGCCGTGTCATCCTTCAGGCAGCTCAAAACCTCCTCTGTTATTGCAGAGCCAAGGTTTCCGCCTGTTATCACCCTGAAGCCTCCCCTTGTCAACATCAGGTCAATCATGGTGGTTGTGGTTGATTTACCGTTGGTGCCTGTAATGGCCACCCATGGTATGCCGTAGGGCCTTAACACCCTGAAGGCAAGCTCCATCTCCCCTACAACCTCAATCCCGCGTTCCCCGGCCAGGTCAAAAAAGGGCTGATTCAGGGAAACGCCGGGACTTACTACCACCATATCCGTATCCTCAAGAAGGGCAGGAGAATGGACACCTGCCTCAACCCTTATATCACCGGGAAGGTTTTTAAGGGCTTGAGAAAGCACGTTCTTGTCCCTCGTATCCGTTACAGTCACTTCAGCCTTGAGGAAGTGGAGCAGCCTTGCGGCAGCAAGACCACTTCGCCCAAGACCGACAACCAGCACCCGGCTGGATTTAATTGACGATTGACTTTTGATTGACGATTGACGATTAACTATTGACAATTTAATATTACCTCTTTTTATTTATGTAATTAAATCTGCAATATTCAATATTCAATTGGTCTACCTCAGTTTCAGGGTCGACAGGCTCAGCAGGGCAAGAATAATCCCCACTATCCAGAACCTTACAACTGTTTTTGGCTCAGGCCATCCCTTTACCTCAAAATGGTGGTGGATCGGGGCCATTCTAAAGACCCGCCTGCCTGTAAGCTTGAACGAAAGTACCTGAAGTATGACGGAGACCGTCTCCACCACAAATATCCCGCCAACCAGGGCAAGGACAATCTCGTGTTTGGTTATTACAGCAAGTGTGCCGAGGGCGCCACCGAGCCCCAGAGAGCCCACGTCCCCCATGAATACATCTGCAGGGTAGGCATTGTACCAGAGAAAGCCCAGGGCAGCGCCGAACATTGCACCACAGAATACCGTAAGCTCCCCTGTGCCCGGCAGATAGAGTACCTGCAAATACTGGGCAAGCCGGGCATGACCGCTGACATAGACAAGGACACCGCTTGCAAGGGCTGCAATGGCAACAAGCCCTATGGCAAGACCGTCTATACCATCAGTGAGATTAACTGCGTTTGATGA
>BDTQ01000008.1 GCA_002898135.1 bacterium BMS3Bbin07 | reverse complement strand
AACTCCTGTACCGTCAACCCCTGCATGGTTGAGCCTCAGCAGGAGAAAGGCATCTGTTGAATTTCCGAGGGTAAAGATAACAACTGCAAACATAAACAGCCTGAAGTCCTTAAGATTGCCCTGCTCTGTGCCGGGCTCCGGAATCTGATGGGCGGAACCTGCCTTTTCTTCGTTCTCTGGAGTCACGGCATCTCTGCCGGCCCCTGCAGGTCTCCGCTCCTTTACAAAGACGACTACGATCAGGACAACCAGTGCAGCAGGCAGGGCGGACAGGAGGAAAACAGTCCTTAAGGAGACGTCAAACACCTTAAGCAGGAGGACTGCTACCAGGGGTCCTGCAATCGCCCCGGCATGGTCCATGGCCCTGTGAAACCCGTACGCCCAGCCCCTGAACCTCAAATCAGTGACATCTGCAATCAATGCATCCCTTGGGGATGTCCTGACCCCTTTGCCGATCCTGTCGACAAACCGGAGGACAAGCACCAGCGGCCAGAGCCTGACAAGCCCTATCAGGGGTCTTGCCATGGATGACAATGTGTAGCCCCATACCACATAGGGCCTCCTCCTGCCGGACCTGTCCGTGAGATAGCCGGAGATAATCTTGAAAACCGAGGCGGTCATCTCTGCAACACCCTCAATCAGTCCGATGGCAAAGGCCCCTGCACCAAGGACTGTGGAGAGGAAGAGCGGCAGGAGCGGATAGATCATCTCACTTGAGAGGTCAGTCAGAAAACTGACGGCCCCAAGCGCTATAACCGTGGGTGATATATTCCTGAGTATGGATTTTTTCACGGGTTTACGGGTATATATGTCCCAAAATTACCGTCGGAAAATCCATTGACTTCCGGAAGCGGCTCTATCGCTGTTTTGGGTAACGGCATGGTCATTGTTAAGAATTTCCTTTTTATGTTAAGCTTTTTTACCGACATTTACATTATAACCTGACAGCGCGGTTAATAGACCAACAGACGGAGGTTTTATATGGTAAAAAATGACAAATGGATAAAGGATATGGCAAGGCAGGGGATGATAGAGCCCTTGAACAAGAGCCAGGCCGGCGAAGGGGTTGTCTCTTTCGGTGTAAGCTCCTATGGATACGATATGCGCATATCCGACGAGTTCAAGATATTCACAAACATAAATACCACTGTTATTGACCCAAAGTCCTTTGACCCGGAGAGTTTTATTGACTACAAGGGGGCAGAGTGCATTATCCCTCCGAACTCCTTTGTGCTTGGCAGGTCTGTGGAATACTTCAGAATCCCCAGGGATATACTTGTCATCTGCCTCGGAAAATCCACCTATGCCCGATGCGGTATAGTGGT
The DNA here is from genome assembly GCA_002898135.1 of bacterium BMS3Bbin07. Lineage (GTDB taxonomy): Bacteria > Nitrospirota > Thermodesulfovibrionia > Thermodesulfovibrionales > JdFR-85 > BMS3Bbin07. Next base: position 4,554 of record BDTQ01000008.1, on the reverse strand, counting down.
GAATGTAACCCCTCTTGAGCCGGAGTGGGAAGGGCATGTCACCATCGAGATATCCAATACAACACCACTTCCGGCAAGAATATATGCAAACGAGGGGATAGCTCAACTGATATTTCTCGGCGCTGCAGAGCCGTGTGAGATATCCTATAAAGACAAAACAGGTAAATATCAGGCCCAAAAGGGGATTACGCTACCCAAGATATAGCAGGCAGCAGGAGACAGCGTTGACCGGTAGCGGTGACGGTGACGAAGCCCGCATCGTTAGGCGTCTGACGGTTACGTGAAAATAACGAATGACGTGACCGACAGACGAAACGGGCATCGTAACCGTATGACGTTACCGTAATACAAGGTGAAGAAAGGAGGTCCTTTGCCGGCCAGGGAAAGACTGATACTTGCACTCGACGTCAATGACCCCGTACATGCACTCGATATAGTTGACAGGTTCAGCGAATGGGTCACGACCTTTAAGGTCGGGCTTGAGCTCTTTACCACCGGCGGCCCTGACATCGTAAAAAAGATACACGACAGGGGCAAGAAGGTTTTTCTTGACCTCAAATTCCACGATATACCCAATACAGTCGTAAAGGCATCAATAGTGGTGACAAGGCTTGGGGTCTTCATGTTCAACCTGCATGCCTCCGGAGGGTTTGAGATGATGAGGCTGACCAGCGAGACAGTAGTGGAGACCTGCCTGAAGGAGAACCTGCCAAGGCCGAAGATAATCGCTGTTACGGTGCTGACGAGCATATCGCAGGATGAGTTCAAGAAGGATATGGGTTATCAGCACGGCATAAGGACACATGTAAAACACCTCTCTGCCATGGCCCATCGTGCAGGACTTGACGGTGTGGTTGCATCAGGGCATGAGGTATCTGCAATAAGAAACTCCATCGGGAGTGGTTTTATCATTGTCACACCCGGCATAAGACCTTCCTGGTCGCCACCGGATGACCAGAAACGGACCATGACGCCTAAGGAGGCTCTCCGTAACGGTGCAGACTATCTCGTGGTCGGAAGGGCTGTGCTCTCACAAACGGACCCTGAGAAGGCCATTGAACTCATACTCCTGGAGATGCTTTCTTCCTGACGGGGCTCTGGTTTTCATAACCAGGGATTAATGAACCAGGGACTAATGAGTAATGACTATTAAAATACAACAGGCAAAGAAGACGCATATGTCATCCTCGGAACAGACGTCATTCTCCCCCCTTTATATCGAACTGCCCTACAAACCGCCTGCTTCTGTCTATGAGCGGTTCAGGTCAGCCAAAACAGTGCTGCTTGAGAGCATCAGGGGGTCTGAAAAGACCGGTAGATACTCTTTTATTGCCATTGATCCCTATATTGAGTTCAAGGTGAAGGACTCGGTTGTGGAGGTCTCGCGGGTTGGACAAGAAAAAGCGTTGCGGGTTGAGAGGATAAAGGACTGTTGCGGGTTGGGAAAGAAAAGCGTTGCGGGTTTGGAAAAGGACTGTTGCGAGTTAAGAATAAAAAGATGTTGCGGGTTGGGAAAGAAAAGCGTTGCGGGTTGTAAAGACCTGAAGATGGTTGATAAAAGACCGCTTGGAAGAGTGAGAGAGCTCCTTCTTTCGTACCCACAGAAAAAAAATCCCCACTTGCCACCCTTTCAGGGCGGGGCAATCGGCCTGCTCAGCTATGACTTTGTCCACTACCTTGAAGGGTTGCCAAAGACGGCAGCAGATGAACTGCAGATACCTGATGCCCATTTCTTTCTCGTTGACCGTCTGTTTGCCTTCGACCATACAGAGAGAAAGGCTTATGCCATTGTCTGCCCTGGGGCAAGGCGGGCGGGGCTTGAGGCAATGGAGAAATGGAGCAATGGAGAAATGGAGGTTCGGTATCCTGCTCTCCACTACGCCGGAATGTTTGATGAGGCCGGTGACTCTCTCTGCCGCATGACTGACGAATATAACCGTGCCGGGGACGATTCCCCGGATACAGTAGTACCTGAAAGACATGGACGGGCGGATATTGTATATGAGATGACAAAAAAGGATTACATGGATATGGTGGTCAGGGCAAAGGAATATATTCATGCAGGTGATATCTTTCAGGCAAACCTTTCCCAAAGGCTCTCTGCCGACATAAAGGCATCACCCTGGACACTTTATTCAATTTTGAGACAGATAAACCCTTCGCCTTTCTCTGCATTCGTGGATTTCGGAGACTACCAGATCGTAAGCTCCTCTCCCGAGAGATTGATCAGGCTCAGGGACGGCATTGCCGATACAAGACCAATTGCCGGCACAAGACCAAGGGGAATTACGGCGGCAGAGGACGAGAGACTGAGGGCTGACCTCCTGCTCAATGAAAAAGAACGGGCAGAACATATAATGCTTATTGACCTTGAAAGAAACGACCTCGGCAGGGTCTGCAGCTACGGCACAATCAGGGTTGATGAATTGATGACAACAGAGGATTATTCGCACGTAATCCATATCGTATCCAATGTAAGGGGTATCCTCTCAGCAGGACGGGATGCCTTCAGCCTCTTGAGGGCCACATTTCCGGGGGGTACAATCACAGGGGTGCCAAAGGTGAGGTGCATGGAGATTATAGATGAGCTCGAACCCGTTGTGAGGGGACCCTATACCGGTTCCATTGGCTACATTGGTTTCAGCGGTGATATGGACATGAACATTATTATCAGGACGTTTGTGATAAAGGGCGGCAGGGCCTATGTCCAGGCCGGGGCCGGGATAGTGGCGGATTCGGTTCCGGAAAGGGAATACTATGAGAGTCTGAAAAAGGCTGAGGCCCTGCTCTCAACACTGGAGAGACTTTAACCGAAGAAGAACCACCGCTTCTTTGTCTTTGCATTATCAATTGATGCCTTTATCTCCTGCAGCATTGACATCAGTTTCTCCTGCTTGCTCCTGATATCAGACATTGCCTTGTCAAACTTCTGAACGGCAAGATCATACCTGACTTTTTCCTTGTGTGCATCCCTGTTATCTACAGATACAGACTTCTCCACCCGCTCAATCTGCACCCTGAGTTCACCCAGGGTGGAAGTGATATCTTTCAGGAAGGGCGTTATGTCGGGCCCCCTGGGCTCTGCAGGTGCGGGCCTATAGACTGGCGGCTCAACTACAGGTTCAACTATAGGTTCAAGTAGCGGGTCAACTACAGGCTCAGCTACAGGGGGTGCCGGCAGGGGTTTTTCAACCTTCTCTGTCAGCTTTACATCAATCCTGTGCTTTCTGGAAATATACTTGAGTATGAGCTTTGTTGCGGTATCAAATGTCTCCCTGACACCCTGACCATCTATTGCAACGGCCTCAAAATAAGGGAAGCCGTTCGGGTTGAGTTCCCTGTTCAGCTCATCCACCGACATGATATCATCAAGGTCCCTTTTGTTGTACTGAAAGACAACCGGAATATCTGCAAGGTCAAGGTTGTTGGCCAGGAGGTTTTCTTTCATATTTGCGAGACTCTCGCTGTTCTGTTCCCGCATCATTCTTTGAGAGTCTGCAACTAAAACCACGCCATCAGCCCCTTTCAGCACCAGTTTTCTCGTTGCATTGTACCTCACCTGGCCAGGAACGGTATAGAGCTGAAACCTTATTGAGAAGTCCTTTATTTTACCCAGCTCTACCGGCATGAAATCAAAAAAGAGGGTCCTGTCTGCCTCGGTAGCAAGAGAGAGGAGCTTGCCCCTTCTCTCAGGGCTCAGCACGGAATGAAGGTGCTGGAGGTTCGTGGTCTTGCCACTAAGCCCCGGCCCATAATAAACTATCTTTAGGGTAATCTCTTTTGTAGCGTAATTAAAAAGTGCCATTATTTACCATTTCAAAACAATGCCGATACTGATAATCCGGGTTTGTCCGCCTCCACGAGAAGAAGTCCTGAATATTTTATTAGATTATAGCATAAACACCATTTCTTGTCTGGTACTTTACCTTATACATAGCCTCATCAGCAAGCCGCATGAGGTCTTCCTTTGAATTTGCAGTTTCCGGATACGAAGCAACACCAAAACTTGCAGTCAGCCTGATACTGTATCCCTCTTTCTTCAAAAAGACTGTAGCTGAAATCGTCTTTCTGAGTCTTTCAGCTATCTGGGCCGCGTATCTGGGAAATGTCTGCGGCAGGACTATCACAAACTCATCGCCTCCGTAGCGGGCTACAGTATCCACCGAGCGGAGCTTTTTCAGCAGGAACTGTCCAACTTCAACAAGTACCTTGCTGCCCACCAGATGACCGTGCCTGTCATTGATATGTTTGAAATAGTCAATGTCCATAAAGATAAGGGAGATAGAGGTTTTATAACGTTTACACCTCTCAATCTCCATATCAAGGGTTCTCTGAAGATACCTTGAATTAAAGAGCTTTGTAAGGTCATCGGTTATGGCGAGCTCAGCCATCTTTTGATGAACGGTTATCAGATTGATTGCTGTTGCAACAAGACCGGAGAGCCTTGTCACAAGCCTGATGTCATCATCGGTAAACCCCCGGCGTTCCTCTTGTTAATCAGCTCAATCACGCCAAGCACCCCTTCTCTGTCTCCGATCGGAACAGTCATGACAG
>BDTQ01000007.1 GCA_002898135.1 bacterium BMS3Bbin07 | reverse complement strand
TTGGAGATAAGCTCGCGGCGGGCCGTCAAAAGTTGACCCTGAGTATCAAAATAGAGAGTCTGGGCAATCAGCACAGGAAGATATCCGGAAAGACCCTGCATGTAGCGCTCTCGTGAAAGGCGCAGTGCCGACCCTGCTGCTTCAGCCTGCTCCTGCAACTGCGTGATACGCTCTTCAGAAGTACGGTTCCTTACAAGGGCATCTTCCACTTCCTGAAAGGCATTCAGGACAGTCTTATGGTAGAGAGCAAGATTTTCACGGAACACGGCCCTTGAACGATCCACCTCCGCGCTGCGCCTGCCACCATCCAGTAACGGCTGTGAAAGGTTTACAAGTATCTTCCAGAAAGTCCCGACAATATCACCTGTACTGAAGACAAAGCTTGATGTGCCGTAACTGGCAAGCAGGTTAAAAGAGGGGAAACGGTCGGCAATAGCCGCTGCCACCCTGGCGTCACTTGCCCTGAGGCGCATAAGGGCTGCCCGTATATCAGGACGCCGTGAAAGGATCTCAGAGGGAAGACCGGCGGGAAAGGCAGCAGGAGTCTCAGGCAAATCAATTAGTTTACCCACTCCTTCACTGTCAGGATAACGGCCCAGGGCAACGGAGAGGGCATGCTCCGTAACCCTCAACGCAGACTCAAGAACTGCTCTTCGGGCCCTGACCCTGAAAAGGTTCTGCCGGGCCTGGTAAACATCAAGTGCAGGTACCAGTCCCTCCCGGTAACGCCCTTCAACAAGTGACAGGATATTTGAATAGGAGTTAATGGTCTGTTCCGTCAGTTTTAGCTGGGCACGCTGCTCTGCCGCCAGATAATAAAGGTCGGCAATCCGGGCGGAAAGGCTGATATAGAGGGTCTTGATCTCTTCACGGAGTGCCTCCATGTCAAGGCCGGCAGCCATGGTTCGGGACTTGAGCTTTTGCCACAGGTCCGGCTCAAAGCCTGCAGCCAGGGACAGGATGTAACTGTTACCGGTGTTGTTACCGAAAAAGCTTGGGGTGTCCTCCCTGCTCCACTGCCCCTGAAGGTCAAGAGACGGCTTCCTGACAGCCATGTTGCTGCGGTATACGGCACGGCTCTGCTCGAAACGCTCATATGCCTGCATCAGGTCGGGATTGCCTGAAAATGCCTCCTCCATAAGGAGATTCAGATCTGCATCCCCAAAAACTTCCCACCAGCGCTCCACCGGAACACCCGGGCTGTTCTGTTCGCTGAACGATGCCGGAACAGGAAGGGGGGGCGCTACAGACTGAGGGCTGTGCACAGCACAACCGGCTGACAGCATTATTATAAAAACAAAAAAAGGTGTCTTTATACTCCATACCTTCATGGTCTCTCCATCCCTGCCACGACAAAGTCGAGGAGCATGGCTGTCAGTGACTCCACATCACTGACAGGTGTGACTCCATCAGGTAAGGAATAACTTTTTCCTGCCATGCAGATGGCATGCCCCATGGCACCAATGGCAAACTGAAGCCGCCAGAAGAGCATATCCGGAGAGAGCTCCGGCAATGCCTCGCACAGGATGTCGAAGAGCATATAAAACAACGGCGCAATGTGGCGGATAAAGACATTTCTTACTGTATCGTCAGGGTCGGACATGGCCCGCCCCACGAGGGTGATGAAGTCTTCCGCCCCTGTCCCGGATTTACGAAAGGCAAGTGTTGGCTCAATAAATGCCCGCAGGGACTCTTGCACACCAGGGAGCCTTCCCTCCTTACGTGCTGTTTCACGAACCGCTTCAAGATTCTCCCGGCGGATATTGTTCAACGGCACGAGACGCCTTTCAAAAACCGCCTCAAGGAGCGCCTCCTTGGAACCAAAGTGATAATTAACAGCCGCCAGGTTCACCCCTGCACGACCGGTGATGGCCCTGAGTGAGGTATTGTGGAATCCTTTCCGGGCAAAGAGGTATTCTGCAGAATCGAGGATTCTTTCTTTAGTGTCGGCCAGACTCACGCTTTCTTCCAGACAATCATACGTTCAATTAAAACATATGTTTGAAAAAAAATCAAGGGGACAACAAGAATCATGAATACTTCAATCCCCGAAATAGAGCTGAGAGGATTTAAAAGGAAGGAACGCCTTATTCCACGACTGCATCCAGCCTGATATGGAGGTCTTTTAATTGCCTCTCATCCACTGGTGAGGGGGCTCCACTGAGCAGGCAGACGGCCTTCTGTGTCTTTGGAAAGGCTATAACGTCCCTGATAGAGCTTGCGCCAACCATAAGCATTACAAGCCTGTCAAGCCCCAGGGCAATACCACCGTGAGGAGGAGCGCCGAAGCGGAGTGCATCAAGGAGAAAACCGAATTTCATCCTTGCCTCTTCCTTTGATATCCCAAGGATGTCAAACATCCTGCCCTGGACCTCCGGGTTGTGAATACGTATGCTGCCGCCACCGATCTCATTACCGTTAAGCACTATATCATAGGCCTTTGCCCTGAGAGAGGCCAGCCCGTTGCGGTCATTTATATCCCCTCCGAGCATCCTCTCCATATCAGCATCTGCAGGTGATGTAAAGGGATGGTGCATTGCCTGAAACCTGCCGCCTTCTTCATCCCACTCAAGCAGTGGGTAGTCGACAACCCAGAGAAACCTGAAACCATCAGAGATGAGGCCCTGCCTCCTCGCTATCTCAAGTCTCAGCCTGCCAAGGACATCAAGCACCACATCCTCCCTGTCTGCCACAAAGAGCATTATATCGCCCTCCTCTGCCTCAAGCCTCAGGGCCATCTCCTTCAGGACATTTTCAGGAAAGAACTTCGCTATAGGCGATTCAAACCCGTCTTTAATCTTTATCCATGCCAGCCCCTTTGCTCCAAAGGACTGCACCTCCTCTGTCAGCAGGTCCATCTCTTTTCTTGAGAGCCCGGCCATCCCCTTGCCGCAGACAGCCTTTACCCTGCCACCTGAGTCAAGGGCGGATAGAAAGACCTTAAAACTGCCCTCCCGGGCAAGGTCACCCATCTCCCTGAGTTCCAGGCCAAATCTGAGGTCAGGCTTGTCGGAACCGAAACGCTCCATTGCATCCCTGTAAGAGAGACGCTGCATGGGGGTCTCTATCTCAACCCCGAGGGTCTCCTTAAAGAGGTGGGACAACATCCCTTCAATCGCGGAGATCACATCATCAGACTCAACAAATGACATCTCCATATCAACCTGCGTAAATTCAGGCTGACGGTCCGCCCTCAGGTCTTCATCCCTGAAGCACTTTACAATCTGAAAATACCTTTCAAGCCCCGACATCATCAGTATCTGCTTGAAGAGTTGAGGGGACTGCGGCAGGGCGTAGAATTGGCCCGGATTGAGACGGCTCGGCACCAGATAGTCCCTTGCACCCTCAGGGGTTGACTTTGTAAGCATGGGGGTCTCTATCTCGATAAAACCCTCCCGGTCAAGATAGTCACGCATAAGCTTTGTAACCCTGTGCCTGAATACAAGGTTCCCCTGCATCTCCTGTCTCCTGAGATCAAGGTAGCGGTATTTAAATCTCAGGGACTCGGATACCTCTGCTGCCTCTTCCAGCACAAAAGGAAGTGTCTCGGACCTGTTCAATATATTCAACTCCTCAGCATAGAGCTCAACTGCACCGGTCGGGATATCAGGGTTCTCCGTACCATCAGGTCTTCTGCTCACCCTGCCCTTCACCTTTATAACAAACTCTGAACGGAGCAGATGGGCTGACTCATGGGCCTCTGTAGAGACATCCGGACTGAATACCACCTGCACAAGGCCGCTCCTGTCTCTCAGGTCAACAAATATCAGCCCCCCATGGTCACGTCTCCTGAATACCCATCCCGAAAGGGTAAGCTCCTTACCAATATCAGCCTCTCCAACCTCTCCGCAATTCCTGTCTCTATACATGACTCCTCCTGAAGCTTAAAGGAGTACTGGAGAGATGGAGTAATGAAAAACCAAACACTCCATCTCTCCAGTACTCCGGTTATGTTTTACCCAAAACCAGAGACAAAAAAGCTCCGGCAAAGAAAGGAAGCGATATGATAGAGTCTGAACGGTCTTAATTATCACTTTTGTCTCACCCGGATGGTGAGTCGTGATAATTACCTCGGAGATGGACACAATGTCCATCGAGAATGAGTGAAGACTCTATCATATCGCTTCCAACAACCGTTTGTCTCTGAATCCGGCTTTCACTTTACATTTTAAGGCCTTTCTTCAGTTTCTTCACCTCAACCTCATCCAGATACCTCCACTGTCCCGTCTTGAGCTCCCCAAGACCAAGACCATCAATCCTGATCCTCTTGAGTTTCAGCACAGTATGACCCACCCGCTCAAACATCCTCCTTATCTGCCTCTTCCTGCCTTCATAAATCGTTACTTCAAGCCATGAGTTCTTCTCTGCCCTGGGCGCCCGGACCCTCTTTATCTTTGCGGGTGCAGTCATGCCGTCATCAAGCCTTATGCCCTTGCGCAGTTTACTGAGATCTTTCTCCTCTATCACCCCTTTTATCTTTACAAGATACGTCTTGGGTATCTTGTGGGAAGGATGGATTATCCTGTAAGCAAGGTCTCCGTCATTTGTCAGCAGCAGCAGGCCCTCTGAATTGAAATCAAGTCTTCCCACGGGGTATACCCTGAATCTGAGTTTCCCGAGAAGTTGCTGTACAGTCGGCCTGCCTTCAGTGTCCTCAAGGGTTGTAAGAACACCGGGAGGTTTGTTAAGTATGATGTAGACCTTTGGCTCAGACCCGCGCAAAAGCTTGCCGTCAACCCTTATATGGTCCCTTTCAGGGTCCGCCTTCATCCCGAGAACGGCTGTCTTTCCGTTTACAACCACCCTGCCCTCGAGGATGAGTTCTTCCGCCTTGCGCCTTGAGGCAACGCCCAT
>BDTQ01000006.1 GCA_002898135.1 bacterium BMS3Bbin07 | reverse complement strand
GTGCCGGCACCCATTAACCCCCACTTGCCTATTCCTGATGAACTGCCGTCAGTATCGTAAAGGTCCGGCAGTCCCAGTGCATGGGCATACTCATGGGTAAAGACACCTATTGTTGACTGTGCTGCCGAAGGAGTGGACTGATAAAGTTCCGGCATGATGATGTAGTCGTTAATAATATAACCGTCCGGACAGGCCGCATCCGAATCGTCCGTGGTATAGGCACCGTAATGGCTGTATCCGGCGTACCGGGCACCGGCGAGGTCCCAGCTATGGGACCACACATCTGTCGAGGATTCACCAACCTCCTCACCGGTACCCTGGTGGACTATTCCCACAACATCCACGTAACAGTTCCCGTCAGAGTCGTAGGCGGAAAAATCAACCGTGGTATCTGCTGCTGCAACAGCCTCGTAAACAAGGTCTCCGGGCCACTTATCCCAACCCTGAGCATCATTAATGCCATAGTAGTCGTGAGTGTTTGCCGCCGTGTACCATCCCACAACACCGGCTGGACCGGGTGATATGCTGAAGGTACCGTATGAGACCTCCTCATAATAGTCCTTCATGCTCTTGTTTCCTGTACCAAAAAGTAGGGTATCAAAATCCGGGGTATTGTATGTCGTTGTTGTATCACTAAAATTTATGAGAATGACGGGGATATTAGCAGTCCCTGAGGGAGGCACCACCTTCTGAGGCGTGTCGGCAGATATTACTGCCTTGTCCTGCGGAGTTTTCAACAAGGCATTTTTAGACGGCCTGATCTGCATTTTTAAACCAACGGGGAGTTCAATACCGACCACCAGCGAAGAGGCAGCAAGCTTTCCCCTGCCGTCTGTTACGGCATAAGTCCAGTTTCCCGTAACTTTATCACGGATAACTGTATATCCCTCTGCCGTCTCCCAGCCGTGCGACCATTTATCACCCCACTGCCGGGCAGGAAACTCGCTCCCATCAGTCTGCCTGAGAATTTGCTCAACCGGGGCAGCCACAACTGCTCCGGCCTCCTCCATCCACAGGAGTCCGATTAAAAAACAGACCTGAAATACACAGAAAACAACTCTAATTAATCCTGTCCTCATCTCATCTCGATATCCCTTACCCAGAAGAGACCTCCCCTTTCATCACCCCTGAACTGAACCCTCGCCCGCACCTTCCTGCCAAACAATTGCGGAGGCAGCTTCTCCTTCGTATAAAAAGGGATATCCTTACCAACCTTGTCCCTAAGGAAATCCGGCCCATTGCCAACGGCTTTGGTCGTCGAAATGTATATGGTTATTCTGTAGAGGACCTGTTCAGGCTGAATACCTGCCAGCCTTGATGAAACAATTGCATACTCGGATACCGTACCTTCAACGATTGTTTCATTCGGAATGACAGGGACGGAAGCACACGAACCAATCATCAAGAGAGTAAAAAAGAGCGACACACAAAATACAACCGTTAGTCTTCTCATCATATCGCACCTCAAGAATTTTTAAAGGGTTTGTTTAGTTTACCGCATATGTTACTGCAAATGCACCTTGTGCAGCCCCACGGTATCCTCTCCTGCAAACACAAGATACCCCTCCACATTCGAAACCCCTTTCTTAAAACACTCCCTCACAATCTGCATGTAATTATTGACCTGCTTCATGTATCCCTCCAGAAGAGAGGTGTCATGACCTGTCTTAAAATCCATGACCCTTATTATCTCACCATCAAAGACAAGTAAGTCAACCCTGTACAGGGAGTCACTCCTTGCAAAAGGGACCTCCGGCAGGGCCTGCCCATGTACGAGGTCAAGAAACGTGCTGTTATCAACAAGGCTTGACAGCCGCCTTTCAATTGATATGATTGCACCCTCATCCAGCGACACATACCTCTGCCTGACCCTGTCAATTGATTCCGGTATTGAATCTGCGGAAAAATCCCCCAGCATCTCTACAGCATAATGGAATGCCTCTCCGAAAAGCCTGTCCCTGTATTCATCCGGGTTCTCTATATTGCCCTCATCATCCAGGGAGGGGGGCTCAATGCGGGAAGACCCACCTTGTACCATATCTTTCAGGGAGAGTGCCAACCCGGCAAAGGAGACGGGGCCGGTTGAGGTGACATCTCTTTCAACAACAATCGGCTTCTGCCCCTTCTCTTCATCAGGGAGTGAGCCGGACCGGTATATGCTGACTGCTTCCTGCTTCCCTGTCTCCAAAACCCTGCAAAGAATATCAGACAACTGCCGTGTGTCTGATTTTTCCGACTTCTCCGCAACCACCATAAGACCATCCCTGGCCCTTGTCAGGGCGACATAGAGATAATTCAGGCGGTCCGTCCTGATCCTCGCCTCCTCCCGAATCCGTACGTCATTAAGCCCGGGAACAAGTGCGGCGATGTCTTTGTTCTCGCTAAGGTACAGCCCCTTCACCGTCATATCCTCGTTATGGTCGATTATGATGGGTGTATTCCTGGCATCAAACGTCATCCTGATATCCAGTTCAGGCAGGATTACATATGGAAACTCAAGCCCCTTGGCCTTATGAATGGTCATGAGCCGCACAGACTTCTCAGAGACACCTGAGGGAATAAGGGCCTTTGTGGAGGAACGGCTATCCATAAAGGCTACAAAATCTTCAATGCTCAGCGGGTCTGAAACCTCCTCTGAGGTTGCCATCCCTGCAAGGCAGAGGAGGTTGGGGTCGTAATTAAAGGCCCTGTGCAGGCCAAAATCCTCGATAATCCTCTCTACAAGCCTGTAAACAGGTATCAGACCTGCTACACTTTGCAGAGCGGAGAGCTTTTCTGAAAGGGCAGGGGATATAGCAGAAAGATTACCCCGTGATGGGCCTTTATGAAAAAACTGCCTGACACCCTTCTCATCAAGAAGCCCCTCAACAGTGAAGAGAAACCCGAATAGATATACTGCCTGCCGAGGGTCTGAAAGCCATTTTAACAGGTTCATTACCGCCCTGATTGAAGGCTGCTCTAAAAGCCCCTCGGACGACTCTGTCAGCACATCATATCCCCGGCCCCTTAAAAACTCGGCGTACTCCTCGCACGTCCTGTTCTTCTGACAGAGTATGGCTATATCGCCCGGAAGAACACCCCTGCTGATAAGTGTCTCCACAAAAGAGAGCACTGCCTGCATCTTCAACTCCCTGAAACAGGTTGTGCCTGAAGCAGCTCCCTTTTCCCTTGTGATAAACCTTACGTCAACGTATCCTTCCCGCTCGATTGTGGATTCCTGCTCCTGATAGTCGTATTCGTAGTGTGATGCAACATCGGAGAAGACCCTGTTGACAAGATCCACGATAACCCTGCCGCTACGGAAGTTTTTCCTTAGGCTCCGCGCCTTCAGCTTTTCAGGATAATGGGAAAGCACGGCATCAAAGAGCCTGCTCTCACCACCCCTGAACCTGTAAATAGACTGTTTCGGGTCGCCAACATAGAAAAAAAGAT
>BDTQ01000005.1 GCA_002898135.1 bacterium BMS3Bbin07 | reverse complement strand
TGTAACATCGGAAGGTGTCCAAGGGGCATCACAACACAGGATCCGAGGCTTTACAGGAGACTTGACCCCGATAATGTGGCTGAAAGGGTGGTTGAGGTCTTTAAGTCGCTGGATGTGGAGTTGAAGAAGATTTTTGCCCCGATGGGAAGGAGCACGGAGCTGCCCATAGGCATGTCCGACGGTATAAGTGCAGATGACCCGGCTGTTGCCGAGCGTCTGGAGATAAGTTATGCGTGTTGAGAAGATAAAAAAGATGTTGCGGGTTGAGAAAGAAAAGACGTTGCGAGTTACGGGTTAGGAAAAAATAAAAAAGATAAAAGATGTTGCGGGTTAAGATATGAGTCAAGTGATAATTAAAGGAATCGTTAACGGAAAGAGAGTCCCCTCACGGATATTTGAGGAGGAGATACAGGAGGCTGTCAGGCAGGGTGCCAGGGATCTCCTGATAATTGCTGACGGTCAGCATGGCATCGGCGGACGTATATGGCCGAGGTCCGAGACTGTCAGGATTACTGTCGAGGGTCCTGTTGGTCAGAGGCTTGGCAGCATGGGGATGTTCGGCACCGAGATCGTGGTCAGGGGCGGTGCCTCGGATGACGTGGGCTGGCTTAACTGCGGTGCAAGGATAACAGTCCTTGGTGATGTGACCAATGGCGCCCACAATGCAGTTGCCCAGGGTATACTTTATGTCCAGGGAAGCGGTGGTGCACGTTGCGATACAATGACAAAGCATAACCCCAGGTTCGACCCTCCACAGTCGTGGTATTTCAGGGACGTGGGAGATACCTTTGCGGAGTTCAAGGCAGGCGGGGTTGCAGTTGTTTGCGGAGTAAATCCGAGAAGTCCGAAAAATATTCTTGGTTACCGTCCCTGTGTCGGCATGGTCGAGGGTATCATCTATTTCCGTGGCCCCATGGAGGGTTACAGCGAGACAGATGTAAAACTCCTTGATCTTACGGAGCAGGACTGGCAGTGGCTTACCACACATATGAAACCCTTTCTTGAATCGATAGAAAGGGCCGGCTATTATGACGAGCTGACAAATTCCGTGGGAGAGTGGAAAAAACTCATACCCTATACAGCACAGGAAAGGGCAAAAAGAAGACCTTTTAAAAAGACAATCACCGAGTTCCGCTCCAATATATGGGAGGCCGGTGTTGGCAAGGGGGGGATATTTGCAGAGTATATAACCCATCCCACAACAGTACTTCCCTACATCACTACAGGCGCTGACCGCAGATACAAACCTGTGTGGAACAATGAAAAATATGCTCCACCCTGTGAGTATAACTGTCCAACCGGCATACCGACCAGAAAACGTGCCGAACTCATCAGGTCAGGCAAGGTCCGTGAGGCCCTTGAGCTTGTGCTCCGGTACAGCCCGCTTCCGGCAACGGTCTGTGGCGAGATATGCCCCAACCCATGCATGGATGCCTGCACCAGGGCAATGGTTGACGAGCCCCTGAATATCAAAGGCCTTGGCAGGGCAAGTCTGGAAGCCGCGGCTCCAAAGCCGAAAGAGAAGACCGGCAGGAAGGCGGCGGTAATAGGCGGGGGGCCGGGTGGTCTCTCTGCTGCGTGGCAGCTGGCCCTTGAAGGCCACGACGTTGACCTCTATGAGGCAGAGGAAAAACTGGGAGGTAAGCTTGAGTTCTGCATTCCCAGGGACCGGCTTCCGCAGGATGTACTCAAAAGTGAGCTTGAGAGGTTTAGGAAAATAGGTGTCAACATACATACCGGTGTAAAGGTGAGCAAGGACAAGTTTGACGAGATATACAGGGCCCACGACGCTGTTGTGGTTGCCTGCGGGGCTCACAGGCCAAGGAAGCTCAACGTTCCCGGCGCAGAGGATATGGCGACTGCCTATGACTTCCTCAGGGATATAAATACCGGCAATCCCCCGGACCTGAAAGGCAGGCGGGTGGTGATAATCGGTGCAGGTAATGTGGGAATGGACGTTGCTGCAGAGGCCTTTCACTGCGGCGCTGCAGAGGTGACTGCTGTTGATGTCCAGAAACCGGCTGCTTTTGGCAAGGAGCTGGAGATTGCAGAGTCCCTGGGAACAAAGATACTCTGGCCGAAGTTCACGGAAAAATATGTAAAGGGAGAGGAAACGGTCTACTTTACGGACGGGACCTCCCTTGAGGCAGACCTGGTGGTTGTCTCCATAGGAGACTCCCCTGTAACGGATTTCCTGCCGCCGACAGTTCATACTGATAAAAACGGCTGGATCGAGGCGGATGAGGCAGGTCATACATCCGACCCGAAGATATATGCAATTGGTGATGCCACAAGGCTTGGCCTTGTCACTCATGCCATAGGCCAGGGCAGAAAGGCAGCCATGGCAGTCCATGCCCTGCTGTCTGGAAGGTCGTACTATATGCCGGCGCCAAAGCCCGTCATCCCTTACGACAAAATAAAGACCGCCTACTATGACGTCTGCCGCGGTGAACCGTTTAAGCCCGAGACCGAGGCAAACCGCTGTATGTCCTGTGCCGTATGCAGGGACTGCCGGATGTGTGAGGCCACCTGCTATTACGGGGCTATCAGCAGACAGGAATCCGGGGACGGCTCCTATGCCTATGTGGTTGACGATGCCCTGTGTATAGGCTGCGGTTTCTGTGCAGGCATCTGCCCCTGCGGTGTCTGGGAGATGGAAGACAATATCTGACGTGTTCCCTCCAATTAACGATTAACGATTCCTGGGCAGACCCGGCCCCCTGTCCGATATCCATTGTCTGCTGCTCTTTAATGCTTGACTAATTTACCTTGATAAGGATTTAATAATGCAATGAAAAAACTATTCTTTTCCATGGTTTTATTTGTATCAATGGTCTCCCTGCTGCTGGTCTCCTGTTCCGGGAAAAAGCCGGTCAGACAGGATGTGTTTGACCCCAAGGCCGTGCTTCAGCAGGCCGGCAAGTTCATTGAGATGGATGAATACGACGAGGCAAGAAAGCTCCTCTTTGAAGTAAAGAACCGGGACCTCTCAAAAAAATATGCCCCCCTGGCACAACTGAAGATTGCTGAATCCTTTGTAACCGAGGGACAACCCGAACGCGCGGTTGAGGAGTACAGGAGATTCCTGCAGCTTTATCCCGACCATCCCCAGGCACCTTATGCCCAGTATCAGATCGCCCTTGTAAATTTTAAGCAGATTGAAGGACCTGAAAAAGGCGCCGGTGGCGCAAGGAAGGCCCTGGAGGAGTTTCAGAAACTGCTCAGGCTTTATCCGAGGAATCCTTACAGGG
>BDTQ01000004.1 GCA_002898135.1 bacterium BMS3Bbin07 | reverse complement strand
CCTGCCGGAGGCATTCATCCGGGGGATAACCGTGAAGGCAAGACGGCCTGCACTTACAACCCTGCCATTGAGTCCCGCCACCTCTTTAAGCGCCTTTATGCCCGGCCTTAACCCCTCGTTTATGAGCACAAGCCCGTGCCTCACAATAGCCCTGCTTTCATCAATCAGCGGGATGACATCAGCTATTGTCCCAAGGGCTGCAAGGTCAAGAAAGTCTGAAGACGCCTCATGACCAAGCAATGCCGAGGCAAGCTTAAAGGCAACGGCAGAGCCTGAAAGTGCAGGGGCTTCTTCACCGCAAAGCCTTGGATTGATCACTGCGTTGGCCTCCGGCAGAACAGGGGTATTGGAAACATCCCTTCCGGGCTCGTGGTGGTCTGTAACTACTACTCCCATCCCCTCGGAGGTTGCCATCCGCACGGCCTCCATGGAGGATATGCCGCAGTCAACAGTGATGATCAACCCCGCTCCAGCCTTGCGTGCGTATTCAACACCAGGGGCATTGAATCCATAACCATGGGTCAGCCGTTCAGGTATGAAATAACAGACCTCTGCACCAAGCCGTTTGAGGGCACTCACCATGATAGCCGTACCGGTCAGTCCATCCGTATCATAGTCACCATGGACGAGTATCTTCCTGCCTGAGCTGATTGCGGTGCGGATAACGTCTACAGCCTCTTTCATTCCTGAAAGCTCAAACGGATCGGACAGTGTACCCATTGCAGGGTCAAGAAAGGTCTTTATATCTCCGGGGGTATTAATGCCGCGGTTTACCAGTATCTGGGCAAAGGCGGCAGAGACAGAGGCAGCCCTTGAAAGATACTTTATGTAATCAGGGTTGGTCCTCTGTACAAACCACCTTTTCTCGGGCATTCAGGCTCCATAAACCATTCAGGGACCAGGTTTATTTCTTCCGTGCTGCGAGGGAACCATCCCTCTTCCACAACAGCACTATCGGGCTTGCAACAAAGATAGAGGAATATGTCCCTACGGCTATCCCAAGCATCATGGCAAGGGCAAAATCATGAATCACCTCACCGCCGAAAAAGAAGAGGGCACCGGCAGCAAGCAGTGTGGTAAGAGAGGTAATAATCGTCCTGGAGAGAACCTCGTTTATACTCTTGTTTATAACCTGCTCAACCGGCTCTTTTGTAATAAACCTCAGGTTTTCCCTGATACGGTCAAATACTACCACTGTATCAGTCAGCGAGTATCCGGCAATAGTCAGCAGTGCACTGACAAGGATCAGGTTTATCTCCTTGTCCATCAGATTGAAAATCCCCAGAACCACGAGCACATCGTGGAAGGTTGCCGCGGTGGCGCCTACACCGAACCTGAACTGGAACCGCCATGCAATGTATCCCAGAATAAATATGGTTGCCAGCACAATGGCCCATATTGCATCCTTTCTCAGTTTGGCCCCAACCTTCGGCCCGATCTCCGTGGTGGAGTCAACCGTGATCTCGTTGTCCGGAAAACCCTCTCTCAGGGCCGCTATTATCTGCTCCGAAAGCCTTCCAAACTCTTCCTGGTCTCTCTTGATCTGGATGAGGACCTTGTTTGCCGTGGGAAAATCCTGCAGGTCAAAGTTCTTTATACCCCTTGCATCCAGGACATCTCTTACCTCCTGGAGGTTAACATGTTTTTCAAACTTGATCTGGACAGCCGTTCCGCCGGCAAAGTCAATGCCGAGATTAGCGGTACCTGTTGCCAGGTGATATACGGCAATAAACCCGATAAAAAGGAGGAGGCTTGATACAACAAGGGTAATTTTTCTCAATCCCATGAAGTCTATATTTGTCTTTCTGATTATCTCTATCATATGCTCAGCTTTCTGACCTCCTTTCTTGAGTTTATGAGATCAAAGACCGTCTTGGTGCCGACAAGCGCAGTGAAGAGATTGATAAGCACGCCGAGGAACAGGGTCACTGCAAAACCCTTTATCGGGCCGGTCCCGAACTGGTAAAGAACGGCCGCAGTAATAAGTGTCGTTATATGGGCATCTACAATGGTGATAAAGGCCTTGTCATACCCGGAATCCACGGCAGCCCTTGGAGTTTTTCCTGCCCTCAGCTCCTCTCTCATCCTCTCAAACATAAGCACATTTGAGTCCACCGCCATTCCAATGGCAAGGACTATGCCTGCCATGCCCGGAAGTGTGAGCGTGGCATTCAGGGCGGCCATGGCACCGAGGAGGAGTATAACGTTAAGAACCATGGCAAGGTCTGCTATAAGGCCTGAAACTTTATAATAAAATGCCATAAAGACAACAACCAGCAGCACGGCCATCACGCCGGCCTTCTTGCCTGCATCAATAGAGTCCCTCCCAAGGGATGGACCCACAGTAACATTCTGAATAAGCTTTACAGGGGCAGGCAGGGCTCCGGCCTTCAGGACAATGGCAAGGTCCTTTGCCTCGGCCAGGGAGAACGATCCCGTTATCTGGGCACTGCCACCGGATATCCTGTCCTGTATAACAGGCGCTGAGTAGACATTATCGTCAAGTATGATGGCAAGACGCTTCTTGACGTATTTCCCTGTGACCTCTTCAAATATCTTCGCGCCCGTACTATTGAAGGTGATGGATACATAGGGCTCGTTGAATCTCTGGTCTATTGCAACCCTTGCCTCCGTAAGGAGGTCACCCGAAAGGAGCACCTTCTTCTTCAGCAAAAAGGGCCTCTTGTAAACCTCTCCCGTCTCCTTGATCTCGACACGCTGAAAGAGGATTACATCATCAGGGGAGATCTTGTCCTTAAATCTTTCGAGTATCTCTTTCTCTTCTCCGGGCCTTATCCGGGACGGAAGCTCGGCAGCAACCGGTGAATCGTCATCAACAAGCATGAATTGAAGCTGTGCGGTCTTGCCTATTAATTCAACCGCCCTCTTTGGATCCTTGTATCCGGGTAGCTGAACGACTATCTCGTTTTCATCCTGACGGTGAATGACCGGCTCTGCCACACCAAACTGGTCAACCCTGTTGCGGATGGTCTCCAGGGCCTGGTCAGTGGCATTATTGCGAATTTTCTTTGCCTCCTCAGGAGACAGCTGAACAATGAGTTCATTGTCGGAAGGAACAATCTCAAGGTTGGCGTATGCCTCCTCGATTGCCTTTCTGATCTCCAACGTGTTTGGAGAGATACTTATCTTCGTTCCCTCCACCCTGACATCTGCCCCAAGTTTGCCTTTCTCCAGGATATCCTTCAGTCTCTGGGCTATTCTATCCGTTGTTATCTCTA
>BDTQ01000003.1 GCA_002898135.1 bacterium BMS3Bbin07 | reverse complement strand
ACAAAGACCCTGCAGCGGCAGCTTGTGGAGAATGACCTTCCCTTTCTCAAGGAACACCTCTTCCCTGAACTGAGATACACTCTCTGCCTTGGCAGCGAAAACTACCTCTGCCTCAGGAGGCTCGCCCTCAGCAGGCAGCACGGGCTCTTTGAGGCCAGGGAGGAAGATAACCTCTCTGAACTCCTTTCATGGGCAAGTGATACTGAAACCGGGCTGCATATGGAGATTGCCCTTCCACTTAAGATATGGTCAAAGGTGAGCAGGGAGTCGGACCTCTGCCACGGCAGGGACTGCCGCTTTTACAATAAATGCTTTTACCGGAAGGCAAAGGTTGTGGAGAGAAAGAGTCAAATACTTGTGACAAACCACCACCTTTTCTTTGCCAATATGGCATCGGGCTGGAATGTGCTGCCGGAGTTTGAGGCGGTTGTCTTTGATGAGGGGCATGAGATTGAGCGGGTGGCATCGGATTATCTCGGCGTAGAGGCGTCGAATACACGCCTTTACTATCTGCTTAATTCCATACACAGTCACCGCAAAAAGGGGATTCTCCTCAGGCTCGGCAGCCTTGACGCAGGAAGGTTATCGGAGATTGCCGCCCTGACGGAGAGGGTGAGGCAACAGGGTGAGCGTTTCTTTGAGAATGTCTCTGAATGGCTTGACGGACGGAAATCGATCCGGGTCAGGCGGAAGGGCCAGTTTATGGATATCATCACTGAACACCTTGATGCCCTGAGAGAAGAGATCGGCAACCTGGCCGATACCACGGTATCCGAGGAAGAGAAGCGGGATTTGAAGGCGATAGAGGAGAGATGCAGGGCATTTATTCAATCCCTGCGGATAACGGTTAATCAGGAGCTGGAGAGGTACGTATACTGGGCAGAAGTGGATGGCAGGAGGACACGACTGGTTGCAACCCCTGTTGAGACCGGCAGCATCCTGAGAGAGCACCTCTTTGATGTAATCAGTCCTGTTATCATCACCTCGGCAACCCTTTCCGTGAGGGGTTCTTTCTCCTATATCTCCGGAAGGCTCGGACTTGAGGGTACCGAGACGCTATCCCTCTCATCCCCGTTTAACTATAAAAAGAACGTCCTTCTCTACATTCCTGAAAATAATACAGACCCGAGGGCTGATGACTATATCCCGGGGATTACCGGGGAGATAGAAAAGATACTGGCTGTTACAGGGGGAAGGACCCTCGTGCTCTTTACCAGTTACGGCATGATTGAGCAGGTGCTGAAAAGGATTAAGCTCAAGGGGCTCAGGGTGCTGAGGCAGGGAGATGCCGACAGCTACAGCCTGATCGAGGCATTCAAGGCCCTGGATAACACCGTGCTTTTCGGAACATACACGTTCTGGCAGGGCATAGACATCCCGGGTAACGACCTTCAGTGCGTGGTGATTACAAAGCTCCCCTTTGCAGTACCCACAGACCCTGTTGTAGAGGCACGGATGGAGGCAATCTCTGCAAGGGGCGAAGACCCCTTCCATAAGTACCAGGTGCCCCAGGCCATTATCACCTTTAAGCAGGGCTTTGGCAGGCTTGTCCGGACAGCCACGGACAAGGGGATCGTGGCGGTGCTGGATACCAGGATAAAGAGGAAGGCGTATGGCAGGGCCTTCATTGATTCTATCCCTGATGTAGAGATCACGGCAGATATAGAGGCGCTAAAGGACAAATTGAGTCATCAATGGTAATCGCAAAAGGTAACGCACTCAGCACGTCAGATGAAGCGCTGCAGCCACATGACTCCCCTTGTAATCATTGAATATCGTTACAGCGCTGGTAGTCCTTTCAGCGATTACCTTTATCCCCAGACTACCAAGTTCATCCATCAGCCCCTGCGGAACCTTCATCAGACCGGAAAAGCCCTTTCCAACAATCAAGACCTCCGGCCTCTCCCTGAGCACCTCGGCAAGGTCTTCCATCTGCAGGAGATGACCCTGCCTGCGCCACCAGGGTGAAACAACCCTTTCAGGAAAGATGAGCACATCGGATGTGTAGGTCTTTCCGTCAATCACGATCTTGCCGAAAGTGTAAGAGTCGATATGCATATATCAATTTTACCACTTTCTCTTTTTCCGTCAAGATGGTTTTGCGGTTTTAATGCTGAAAATGTTAAAGTTTTATGATAAAGTCTGATATCAGGGATGTATATTTTGATGCATATGTTATCAACTGAAAATATGCTGCGCTTTGTGCAGCGCTCAACCCGGATGCCTGACCTGGTTAAAAGATTCCTGTCTTGAAAGTGCCTGCTATAAATAAATACATACATGATATCAAGGAAGAGTGCGGGGTTTTTGGTGTATACGGCCATCCCGAGGCAGCCAACCTTGCATATCTTGGCCTCTATGCCCTTCAGCACAGGGGACAGGAAGGCGCAGGTATCTGTTCCTCTGACGGAAAACAGCTCCATATCGAAAAATCCATGGGGCTTATTGCAGACATCTTTACTGAAAAGAGGTTAAAGAGGCTTCCGGGATATATCGCTATCGGCCATAACCGCTACTCTACGGCAGGAAGCAGTTCGATAAAAAACGTTCAGCCCCTGGTTGCCAACTTCTCTCTCGGCACCATAGCAATCGCTCACAATGGAAACCTTGTCAATGCCGCTCAACTCAGGGGGAGGCTTGAGGAAGAGGGGGCGATATTTCAGTCCTCCTCAGACAGTGAGGTAGTTGTCCACCTGACTGCCCACAGCCGGGGGGAGTCTTTTAAACAGAGGCTCATTCAGGCCCTTCAGCATGTCTCCGGCGCCTTCAGCCTGATCGTAATGAGAGAAAACGAGCTGATAGCTATACGGGATCCTTACGGAGTCAGGCCCCTGTCACTCGGGAAGTTCGATGGCGCCTATGTCGTTGCATCGGAAACATGCGCCCTTGATCTCATCGGAGCTGAATACATAAGGGATATAGAGCCCGGAGAGATGCTTGTTATCAACGAACATGGCCTTAACTCAATAAAGGCGCTTCACTCTCCCCGCAAGGCTCATTGTGTCTTTGAATTCATATATTTTGCAAGACCGGACAGCTGCATCTTTGATGGCGTAAATGTAAACGGCATAAGAAAAAAACTTGGCAGACAACTGGCCATTGAAGCTCATATAGATGCCGACCTTGTAATTCCCGTTCCGGACAGTGGCATGCCTGCTGCCATCGGGTATGCCGAGGAATCGGGAATACCGTTTGACCTCGGGCTTATCCGT
>BDTQ01000002.1 GCA_002898135.1 bacterium BMS3Bbin07 | reverse complement strand
CCTTTGGGGTTTTTGTCCTGACATAACCCCAGCGGTTGGTAATCCTGTGCACGTGGGTATCAACACATATACCCGGCCTGTTGTAGGCGAGGGTGACAACAAGGTTGGCTGTCTTTCTGCCAACACCTTTTAATTTAAGGAGTTCGTCAATGCTGTCAGGTACCCTGCCATTATATTTGCGGACAAGAGTCTCACTCAGCGCCTTTATCCGGCCGGCCTTAACTCTATAGAAACCAACAGGATAGATGGCCTTCCGGATATCATCCTCACTCAGTGCAGCCATGGCTTCAGGTGTGGAGGCATGGGCAAACAGCCTCCTCGATGCCTCACCCGTAGTCCTGTCCTGGGTTCTCAGACTGAGGATGCAGGAAACGAGTACTTTAAAGGGGTCCTTTTCCATGCGGGCCATCTCCTCAAGCCAGGGGACATTGAGAGTCCTGACCTGTTTTCTGAGAAGACGGATAATCTTATGAATATCGCAGTCCCTAAAACCCTGAGTCCCCTTCTATACTTATGGCCTCAACAGGACAATTCTCCTCAGCAGCCTCGCAACAGCCCGCATACTCACAGGCATCCGGATCAATTACCCTTGACTTACCCACCGCTTCATCAAGAAAAAATACGGCAGGGCATATCTCTGCACAGGCACCGCAGCCAATACATGTATCCTGGTCTACCGTAACATTCATCGCAGAATTATAACATTTCCGACCGTTATCCGCCATATATCCCGGCTATTATCAGGAGAAAAAATACCTCGTTCAGCTCACATATTGCACCGAGGTTATCTCCTGTAAGCCCGCTGAAATGCCTGGCGAAAAACTTCATTAACGGCAGGGTGAAGAGGTATGCCGCAGTCAGGAGTAATGCCGAAACGGGGATTGCCGGAAAGGCAAGGTGGGTAAAGGGGAGATACCTCCCGGACACAAAGACCACCATTACAATAACCACGGAGACAACGAATTGAGTCCAGCCTGTCTCACTGATAAGGAGATAGCCGAGGCCGTCCTTCCTCGCACTCGTGCCATGGAATATGGCCGCCACCATGGACCAGGCCCCGATTACAGGAAAGAGCAGGAGATATGGAATGGGACTGATTAAGAATAATTCCAGAATCAGGAGGTATTTTAAGATCAGGACAAGCACTATCGCCGTAACCCCGATCGGCCCTGTTGTACTGTCCTTCATTATATCGAGTTTTCCCTGCCTCGGTTTTCCGGAGGCAATGGCATCAAATGTATCTGCAAGGCCGTCGAGGTGAAACCCGCCGTTTATCAGGATTGAGACGACAAGCAGCAGGGCTGCGGTAATCGCCGTAGGCAGGAAGGGGTCAAACGCCTTATAGGCCAGGACCAGCAGGCCTCCCTTTATCAGTCCTGCAAGGGGAAAAAACGCAGTGCTCCTGCCGACATCCCTCTCTGATATCCGGCCCCTGAGCCTGACAGGCAGTATGGTCAAAAACTGTAATGCAAGTAAAAAGCCTTTCAAGGTGACTGAACCATCAAAACCTCTCTGAATAGAGTCTGTGTATAAACTGCACTCACTGTCAAAACTGGATTCCGGCTTAAGGACTGCCGGAATGACAGATAGGGAGACCGTATGTTCAGCCGGTCGTCTCCCCTGTAACTCCTGCCTCCTGAAATGTTGCCATCTCCCTGTATATCTTTAACCCTGCATCCATCAGGGTCATGGCAAGGGCTGCACCCGTCCCCTCACCAAGTCGGAGGTCAAGGTCAAGGATGGGCCGGCTTTCCATATGCTCAAGCATGGCCCTGTGCCCTGTCTCCTGGGAGTTGTGGGCTGCAAAGAGGTAGTCTGCCACAACAGGGTTGAGAGACCAGGCAATGAGTGCGCCTGCCGTGGATATAAAGCCGTCAACCACAACCGGGATACCGCGTGCTGCAGCACCGATACAGAGCCCTGCAATCCCCCCTATCTCAGCGCCCCCTACCTTTGAGAGCACATCAACCGGGTCTTTCGGATCCGGCCTGTTGAGACTGATGGCCTTCTCTATCACCTCTCTCTTTTTCTTGAGGGCCTCATCCCCGATTCCCGTCCCCCTGCCGGTCACCTCTGAAACAGGCCTCCCGGTTATAACAGCAGCTATGGCCGAGGAGGGGGTTGTATTGGCAATGCCCATCTCACCTGTGGCAAAGAGTTTAAACCCCTTATCGGCATATTCTTCGGCAAGCTCAATCCCCGCCTCCATACACCTCAGCGCCTCATCCCTTGTCATTGCAGGTCCTTTTGTCATGTTCCCTGTCCCATGCACGACCTTCTTCTTCACAAGCCCTTCAGAATCCTGAAAATCAAAATCCACACCAATATCGACAACCACGACCTCTGCGCCTGCGTGTCTTGCAAGCACATTGATTCCCGCCCCGCCACTGAGAAAGTTGAAGACCATCTGCCTGGTCACCTCTGAAGGATAGGCGGAAACCCCCTCCTCGGCCACGCCATGGTCACCTGCAAAGGTAAAGACAACCTTCCTCGGTATCTCCGGCATCTCCGTCTCATATATGGCCACAAGCCTTCCGGCGAACTCTTCGAGTCTTCCGAGACTGCCGGGCGGCTTGGTAAGGTTGTCAAGGCGTTTTTGGGCTGCGGAATACAGCTCCTTTCTCACGGGTTTAATAAGTGACACTCTCTCCTCAATCTTCATGGCGCTTCAACCTCCGTGGCAGTTAATTTATACCTTTTATATCTAAGTTTCCCACAGCAGTGAGGGCTACCGGTAATTAACGGTGAAAGGAGAGGGCGAGGTAACCTCGCCCCTACCGAATATATCCAACCCCTGAAAACCTATCCCTTTACCTTAAGCGGTATGCCGCT
>BDTQ01000001.1 GCA_002898135.1 bacterium BMS3Bbin07 | reverse complement strand
TACAAACTTTTCAATTATCTCCTCTTCCCGGATACCCAGGGCCGCCATCCTCTCCCTCAGCTCCTTCACCTTCTCCGGCCTGACCTCCATCACTCCACCACTCCACCACTCCACCACTCCACCACTCATATCCCCAACGCCGTCCTCTTCTTAACAATATGGGCCTCAATCCCGTCTGCAATCACTACCGGATCATCACCCACGGCAATCTTTCCGCCTGTTATCCCCTCAATATCCTCTGTAAGCAGCTTTACCACGTCCGGGGCGCCTGTAACAGGCGGCACAGGGGACACATGGGTGTAGAGGCCGAAGGCCACTGCAAAGATAGCATCAATAGTCGCCTTCTGCTCCATGTATTCAGGCGCGGTAACAGCCACGGGAAGCTGTGAGGGATCAACACCAAGGGCATCGGCAATAGCGGTAACAAGGACTGCAATCCTGCCTGTATCCGTGCATGTGCCGAAGCTCAATACAGGGGGTATGCCCAGTGTCTTGCAGACTGACTTGAGCCCTTCACCGGCAAGCTCCTGTGCCTCAAGTGTCTGCATGCCTGCAACCTGAAGCGCTGCATTGCCGCAGCCAGCACTCAGTACGAGGATGTCCCTCTTTATCAGCTCCTTTGCCACTGCCACTGTTAATGAGTCCTGTGGGCCGTTTGTCAGGGTGGAGCAGCTCACAAGGGCTGTCACCCCCTTGATGGCCCCTTTCTTTATCACATCAAGCAGCGGCTCCAGGGTTCCGCCGAGGGCGCCCAGTATCGCCTCTGTTGAAAAGCCGACAATCGCCTTCTGCTTATTGGCAGGGATGAACGTCTCCTTGCCCTTTCTGTTTTTGAAATTTTCGATGGCAACCTTTATAAGGTCCATTGCCAGGCCTTCCACATTCTCAGGCTCATACTCATAGTTGAGATTGACTCCCGGAATGCGGACGAGCTTTGAAACCGACGCCACGGTGGCGTTGTATTTATCAGCAAATATGCCGAGGGTCGGGACAGAGCAGTTCATATCAACTGCAAAGAGGTCAATCGCGCCTGTTGCAAGCACATACTCCTGGTTGAGCCAGTTCCCTGTCAGACCGACAAAAACATCGTCTGAGGGGTATCTCTGGATCAGTTCCTGCCCGGTCTCAATGGAGCCCACAACCCTTATCCCCTTTGCGCCGGCATCCCTTGCCATCTGCCGGACCTCGGGCCTGTGGGCAAGCTCAATGATTGCAGCACCTACAAACGGCTCGTGTCCGTTGGGAAGGATATTTACATAATCCTTGTCAATAATACCAACATCCACAGTGGTCTCATGCGGAGACGGTGTGCCGAACATGATATCCTGACATACCTCAAGGACAAACTGGGCACAATATGCCATGGATATACCCATACGCAGGGCCATCTTTGCAAGGGAGACATAATCGGAGTCAATGTTGGTCATACACCTTGTCTCCGTATCAAGCACCTCATGAAGCGGCCCGCCAGGGAATATGCCGAGCTCTCTCCAGAGCTTTTTCCTGGATTCAGGTGCAAAAATCTCAACAAGCCTTGACTCCTCCGAAGAATCCCTGTGGAAATCCGCCATCAGGAAATCCGAGACCCTGTTGGCAACCTCTGAAAGGCTGCCGCCGCTGTCAAGGCCGAGGGTCTCTGCGAACTCTCTCAGCCTGGGCTCGTTCTTTATCTTAAATGGTGTCTTGCCCTCAGATGCAGCCCTTAGAGTCTTGATGGTCTCCTTGGCATGATAGGCGTATGCCGCTGTACCAAAGAGGTTCAGGTGCACAAGATTCCTCATGACCATACCGTTTGCATCAATACCGCAAACACCCCTGTCGGCAAACTTTGTTATCCTGCACGGCCCGTGTGAGCAAAGCTGGCAGCTTATCCCCTTTGTGCAGTACGAACACCGTGTTTTCTCCTGCGCATCAAACCTCTCTGCAACAGTTGACATGCCGTCTTTTTTCACCTTTTCATGAAGACTCCTGATGCTCTCATGCATACTTACCTTTTCCATAAAAC
Organism: bacterium BMS3Bbin07; assembly: GCA_002898135.1. Lineage (GTDB taxonomy): Bacteria > Nitrospirota > Thermodesulfovibrionia > Thermodesulfovibrionales > JdFR-85 > BMS3Bbin07. The sequence goes on along the minus strand of BDTQ01000001.1, from coordinate 531 downwards.
ACCTCCCTGAATTCATACTGTCGGATCAGAAAATCCAACCCCCGTTAACAAGCAAACCTCCTGTCCCGTACATATCCATAATTTACATCATATCATGAAAATCATGGCTTTTGTATAAAAAAATGAATGGATAAATTTTATGATACTTAGGCTCTTTTCAGACAGGATTAACAGGATAATCAGGATGGTTTTAAAATCCCGTCTATCATTCTAATCCCCACTTTGAAAAAGGGGCAGGTGGGATTTTAAACTATTAAACCAGCAAATAAATTATGTCATCCTGAATTTGGGTTGTCTATTTAGTATTTGTGTATAAATTACAGTCATTTGTCATTCCCGCAAGTGAAGCGAGTCGGGAACCCTTCTTAAAGAACGATTCCGGACAAGCCGGAATGACAGAAGAACGACAACTATTTAACTTTGTACCCCGGGGGTTGCAATACATAAAGGCGCTCCCTTGCAATCCGGCCGAGCCTGGTATCAGGCGCCACCTTCACCTGAAACTTATACTCCCTTATTGCGGACCTGATA